>NZ_CP107575.1:3300000-3586856 GCF_025854375.1 Glutamicibacter sp. JL.03c
GGCCATACTAAGAGTGCTTTGCTCGCTTCTTTGATTTACCCGTCGTAAATCGATTCAATCCCGAGTACGCCATGGACCTTGTCTAGTAACTTCAGTAGCCGGGAGGCAACTCTCCGCGTCGACGTATCTACCGATTGAGGTCCGTGCAGTCAATTGCTCCCTGAAAGTTGGGCTGTAAAAGTCAACAACTTTCGGGGAGCATTTTCATGCGTGCCCGAAGCACACTATCCGAGTACCAATTTGTGAACTTCTGAGTTGGTCAAGTTTCTAGGACACGATCTTTGATCTTTTCTAAATATTCTCAAGCCGCCAAGGCTAAAGAAATTCTCTCCTGGTACGAGTCCAGAATCGCCTGGGGACTGACCCCGCCATTAGCGGTATGCGGGCGCTTCCGGTTGTACCAAACCTCGATGAACTCCATCACCGCGGTACGCGCTGCCACCCTGCTAGTGAAAGCCCGGTGGTGATACATTTCGTTCTTGATCGTCGAGAAGGCTGACTTGACTCTGCGACAGAATTGTCCCAGCACACCCCCGTGCGGCCCATGGACTGGCGCACGCCATGCGCAGCGCACCACCTCTGGAACGCGTCGGAGGTGTATTGCGTGCCCCGGTCGTTATGGAACACGCTGCCAGGCTGGATGAAGCCTCGCGACGCGGCAAGCTCCATCGCATCAATGACCAGCTGCGTCTGCATATGCTCAGCCATAGACCAGCCCACGATCTGACGTGAATACAAGTCGATCACCGTGGCCAAGTACAGCCATCCCTCACCGGTGCGCAGATAGGTGATGTCACCGACCAGTTTCGTTCCGGGCCGGGACGAACGGAAGTCGCGCCGGCCGAGCTTGTCGACCATGTGGTTCTTGATATGCGCTGTTCGCGCTTGGTGGTCACGCACCGTCGTGGTTTTGAAGGCGCTCATTCGTTTGGCCTGGATTCCTAGTTCTTTCATGACCGAGAGAACTGTGGATTTCGGTATCCGAATGTTGTGGTTGTTAAGCAGCAGATCCACCAATTGGCCGGCGCCAGCGACCTGGTTGGATGCGGCGAACTCGGTTTGGACCAGTTCGGTACGGCGGATCCTCAGAGCTTTGGCTTCGCTAAGGTCCTTTGGCGGGTTCACCCATCGGTAGTACGAGGCGCGGGAAACGCTGAGTTTCTGGCACATCCAGTTCACCGGGTACTGGTTTCTGTGTTCTTTGATGAAGGTGAAGACTGCGCTTATTTCTTGCTGTTCGAGGCGAAATAGGCGCTGACATCTTTTAAAAAGTCGTTCTCCCGTTTCACCTCCAGCAGTTCTTTTCTCAGCTTCTCGTATTGGGCCCATTCCACTGGTCCGCGTTCCTCTGTTTCAGCTTCAGGATGCTCGGCGCGGTAGGAACGGACCCAGTTGCCCAAGGTCCGTTCGTTGATGCCCAGGGATGCTGCGACTTCGATCAGGCTTTTCTGGGATGAGATCACCAGTTCAACTGCTTCGGCGCGGAATTCCGGGGTGAATTTCTGACGTTTGGACATGCACTCATTCTCCTACGAACGCGTGTCTCACAACATCTCTAATGGTTCTTGGCAGGTCTGGGACCCGCTGGCAAGATAGATGCCACCCACCACGATGTGACTCATCACAACATTGTCTTCACAAGTGAGTGGATGACTTGGACATGACCTGTCCGTCAGGGTGGGGGCACCAATCCGGCCACTTGATATGGCTTCATAGAAGGTTGTCCACTCCCTGACTGGGCGTGTGACTCATTAGAGATCCGCCTGTCAAGTACTTCTCCCGGACCGGTGCCAACCGTAACGGCCACACACCGCAGAAGGAGGCGAAACCGTCATGACCATCGTTGTAGAAAAATACGATTACGTCATCGGAATCGATACTCACGCACGAACCCACACCTACGCCATTATCAATACCCGCACCGGCAGCAGGGAAGCTTGCCAGACCTTCCCCGTCAGTGCCCCGGGGATGAACGGAGCCGTCGCCTGGATCCAGCGCAATACGGAAGGTCGGTGTATCGCCGCAGTCGAAGGAACCCGATCCCACGGGGCGACGATCACCCACGCCCTGACCGAGCACAAGGTAGCAGTCGTCGAGGCGAAACCGCCACGGAGAAAAGACCAAGCCGGCCGAGGAAAATCAGACCAAATCGACGCGACCGCCGCAGCCCTGAGTTTGCTACCGAAAGACATCACCAAGCTGCTGCAACCACGTGATGAAGGTGCCAGAGCGGCCCTGAGCATCCTCTCGGCTAGCCGCGCACGGATCGATGCCCAACGAACCGTGAACCGCAACTCGCTCTCAGCGCTCATGCGTACCTACGACTTGGGAATTGATGCGCGAAAGCCATTGAGCGCAGCCCAGATCAAGCAGATCAGCAGTTGGAGAGAGCATGAGGCTGACACGATAGAGCAAAAGTTCGCCCGGGACGAAGCGAAATTCCTGGCGGCAAGCGTCATGACCGCTGACCAGATGCTGAAGGAGAACAGCCGAGCTATGTCTGAGCTCGATGAGCAACTCGCGCCGGCACTGCAGCAGGACTTCGGCTTAGGACCTATGACTACAGCATGGATTCTCATGGCTTATTCTCACCGTGGGCGTGTTCATTCTGAAGCCGCGTTTGCCGCTCTGGCTGGTGTTGCTCCGTTGCAGGCTTCGTCGGGAAACCATGAACGCCATCGCCTGAACCGTCATGGAGATCGCAATTGAACCAGGCGTTGGACGTGGTCGCGCGGACGCGGATGGGGCATGACGCCGCGACGAAACGCTATGTTGAGAAACGTACGGCTGAAGGCTTGAGTCCGAAAGAAATCAAACGGATCCTCAAGCGCTATATCGCCCGCAGCATCTATCGGAAGTTGGAGGTTCTTATGGCTTGACAGTAGTCATAGAAGGGTCATGACAGCTCATTTGGAGCGCGGTCCAAGAATTTCTGGTGAAGCACGCCCGAAGCGCAGCGAGTGGCTTGGGGGTTTGGAGGTGGCCCGTACACTCCGAAGGACAGCAGCAAAAACAGGAAAAGAGCAGTCGCCAGACCGGTCCACAGCCGGCCGCGCCAGCGGACGCCCGCTTCCTGCACAACCACAGCAGGCCGGACCAACACAACCACACCTTGCCAGGCTCATCCGTTGCCAAGCCACATCTCAGTCCTGCACCCACTGCACGACAAAAACATCTCGCACTGCCGCCATCTGAGGAAGAAGCACCCCACCTGCCCCAAGGATCGACTGACCTGGCAGAAACTAGACACCACGCAATAAGAGCCCGAGTGCTGACAGTCGATCAAAGCCACTGCGTTTAGACCGATCAATTGCAGGCATTACAACAATCATCAAATTGAATTCTCTGAACGGACAGGGAACACCTTTCCTGAGGGACATGGCGCGCTTCAGATTTCCCGATTCAAAAGCCTGAAACGAAACCGGAGAAATACTGATTGACCACTGATCACGAGTCGAAGCAATTCTCAGATCCGCGAACGGGCTCCAGGCATAAGATCAAACTCCTGCTACATCAAATAGCTAAAGATAGCAAATCTTTTCCATCGCAAGACCGCTAAAAATCAAATTAATAACGTGTCAAAGGTCAATTTCTAACGTTCCGGTAACGAATTCAATGATTTCTATTTTTATTCTCAATCATACGACTAGAGTAATTTCTTAAATTGTCGATAGATAGATTCGTGCTAAGCCATTCACTTTTCTAAGCCAGCAGGACTTCTGATCGCTGCAATGAAGCAAGCGACCCCACACACGCTTAAGGAGATTCACATGCCCCTTCTTTCAAAGACTGGATCAATCGTTCTCGCATCGGTTGCCACTTTGAGCCTCTGCGCAAGTACGGCAGTAGCATCCACTGTGCCCCAACCCCCTACGAACTCCCACGTGGCAGAGAAAGCAAGCTTCACGATTCAAAATATAGCGACACAAAAAATCAAAGCACCAACAGCCTCATACCAATCCTTGAAAGCCGCGCAAAACATTGCCAGCGAAGCCGCGGATATACAAATTCTCAGATCTTCAGACAGCTACGCCGTCGCCGACCTCACGATGGCAAATGCCGATAGAGAAAAAGGGCGCGCGATGTGGGCAGCCGCGCCAGACTTCGTGGATCTGTCATGGCAACTTCCGCGGGGAGCTACTGGAGCAGTAATCTTCAAGAACAACTTAGAGATTGCATCTGTCGATTCGGATAACTTCCGCGATACAGACGTCGTGCCTGGCGAACTCGCTTCCTACCGTGTCGAAACTGTCGGTAACGATTCTGCGGAGACCGCTACGTGGGGATTGGAAGTCACAGTACCGGAAGGAAGCGGGAGCCAATCCAGCATCTCTTCCGCTGCTTCTGACATTTCGGTTGCTGCTGCCGCTCGTACTACGTCTGCAGTAAGACATCAAACATTTATCCCTATGGCAAAGGTTAATGCACCACCAGCAGGCTGCGGACAGTACAGTGGCTCAAAGTTCGAATTCGATGGAAATAATCGCTCATGGAATCCCACAGGAAGCTATAAAACCCGCGTAACAGCCGGGATCGACTGGACACAAAATGGAAAACTGACATCAGCCACAAAGGGTGTTTCTTCGACCAAGGTTTACAACAAATCGACGAAGAAGCTACTGGCAACCAAAACAGCAAGCTCAGCAAACATCTCCGTCTCTCGCCTTTCACTGAGCAACAGCAAAGAAGTCGATCTTCGATTCAAGGTACATGCAGGAAATCCCTTCTGCACTGGTGTGCCCAATGCAATTGAAGCCGCATTCACCATGACCGTGACACGAGCAGGCAGCTGGTCCATCATCTCCGGCGAACACCGACAGATGCCAAACCATGAAATTGCCATTCACGGAGGCAACGGAGCGTTCCGGAACGTCTACACTCGTGCATATAAAGATGCCACCTGCCTGGTGCGATTTGTCTGCCCAGTGGTCAAGCTTGCAGGATACCGTGGAGGGTACTAGGTTACGATGAAAACATCCCAATCGATACTGAAGGTACCGATTTACGCAGCACTACTAGGCCTTCTCCTAATTGTTCCAATCCTTCCTTCTTACATCGCATCAACTGGACTCGTGAACGAAGCGATTCACAACAAACTCACCTTTGTCGATCAAACGCTTCTCGATCCCTGGCGCTGGGTTGGTTCACTCCTGGTATTAGCTCTCGTCCTAGGGGGCACACGCATACGGACCATGTCACCCATCAAATGGGCAATCTTCTTCTGCGTTGCCATGGTTGCCTACTCGACACCCATCCTAATCTCAGCAGGCAACTGGACTGGATATCCGCTTAACGAAGTATTGAATTGGATTATAGTCTTTGCAATGTCCGATCTCGCAACCCTACATGGACCTCTCGCAGGACTACTCTCCATAGGCGCACTCGGAATACTCAGAAGAATAAAATCTCCCCAAACAAAGCCGAACCATACTTCAACAGATAACGGGTTCTCCCACAGTGCCCGGTACCGCTAACCTTGCAGAAATTTATACCGAAATAACTCATAGGCATACACACAACTAAATAAAGAAAGCTCGTTCACATCACACAAATTGCGAAGTGAACGAACTTTCTATTTCTCCAACCCCATGAACCAACGACACCACACAACGCACTACGACACGAACACACCCACCACCGTGATTCTTCGTTGTGAATCGTCCCGGGTTTTATGCCGTTTTCTTATGAGAGAGAATGGAAAGCATGCCCAAGCAGTACACCCCAGAAGTCAAAGCCCGCGCAGTGGCCTACGCCCTGGAACGCCTTGACCGATACAAGTCGGTCTATGCCGCGTGCGCTGACATGGCACCGAAGCTGAATGTCGGTAAAGAGACCCTGCGCCGCTGGGTCCTCCAAACGCAAGTTGATGCGGGTGAACGTTCTGGGCCGACTAGCGAGGAACTCGCTGAAATCAAAGCACTCAAAGCTAAGGTCCGGGACCTTGAAGAAGCCAATGACATTTTGAAAGCGTCAGCAATTTTCTTCGCGAGGGAGCTGGCCCCTCGCCGACACTAATCACCGAGTTCATTGACCAGCAACGCGAGCACGGCCACGCAGTCCAGCAGATCTGTCAGGCCCTGAATACTCAGGGTTTGAAGGTTTCTGCGCGCACGTATCGCAGCTGGAAGAGGAAGGAGCCGGCACCACCAGTCGTCACGGACGCAATTGTTTTGAATGCCCTGCATGATCTGCAACAGCCTGATGAGAAGACCGGCAGGCCGAAGCCTGAGGTGCTGTATGGTCGACGGAAAATGCGGGCCTGGTTGCAGCGCAACGGGTTCCCTGATGTTTCGAAGCACGCCGTGGACCGGCTGATGCGCGTCGCTGGGATGAAGGGTCTGGTGCGGGGCCGGAGAACGACGACGACGATCCGTTCAAAGGATAAGATCAGGGCGAAGGACCTGTTGAATCGGAACTTCTCTACTGATGCCCCTAACAAGGCTTGGGTCACCGATTTTACCTATGTTCCGATTCGGGGCGGGTTTGCTTACGTGTCCTTCGTGATCGACTTGTTCTCCCGCAGAATCTTGTCCTGGGCTTCGTCAACCTCGCATCTCCCCTGGCGGCCTAGGCATACACCTTCAACACGATGTGACCCTCGAAACCAGAAAATACGATTGATCATTGCAAAGTACGCCACAAAAACAGCGCTTTTCAAACTGATCACTGCGAATGCCATTTCGAGGAGATGGACTTCGACGTCCGAATGCTGACGCTCTTTACCCGACTTTAGCAAACCCGAAGTGCAGAAGTACCGCTGCGCCCCGGAATGATCGGAGACTCAGCGGTCATTAATCAAACGATGATATATCTGGGTTAGGAGGTTAGAACGCTCAATGGTCTATGTCATCAATGATCAGGTCCGCGACTTCGTGTCGCAGGTCAGCAATTAATTTGGGGGTCTGCGCAATCACGCGCCGCGCAACATTTTGGTACTGTTCTTTAGAACTCGCGCCCAAAGCGGTAGTCACTTTGTCACGGAATGCGGAATCGCGAATTGAAGCGAGCCGGACAAGTTCCTCATAATTGTTGTTTGTACAAAATTTCTCCAACTTTGCTTTGATTTCCGTATATGTAGATGGGAGACTGAAAGTAATCACAGGATCCGTAATCTCAGACGGAACAGTAGTGACAAGATTTCGCCAAACCTCATCTGTGGCCAGCTTCTTGGCTATACGGTGCAATCCCTGATTCGCAGCGAGTGCAGTGACGCCGGCCGCCTTGGCTGCGCTCACACGATTTTCCACATTTCCGCCATCTAACTCGGCGAGCTTGGTGGCCACAGCCTCGAGAACAGCCGGCATGTAGTAAAGGCTCTCGACTTCGCTCACTTTGATGGGGTGAACGCCCTTGGATTTCAGCGCCTCGCGTTCTTGTTCTGAACGTCCGTCACCATCCACTATCCCTGCAGCATAAACCCAATGGTGATTTTTTGTGTTTCGGATTCCTTCAACACTGCGGATAACCCATTCGCAGTTACCGCTAGCAGAGAGCGTCCACTCAGGAAAAAGGAGACTGTAGAGGGCATAATCGAGGCTACTGGCTGTTCCTTCAATGAATAAAATGCGTCTGCGCCCACCCAGTATGGCTCGGCGGGCGGCCTCTGTCAGGTTAGCTTCTGTAGTGAGCTCTTTAACATCCCAACGGACTGGCACATTCTCAGACCACTCAACACCTAAAGCAGCAAGCACCATTCCGGGACGAGTGCTCAGGCCGAGCGCGAGATCGAGGTCATGAGTCAAGACAACAAACGAGCAGTCTGCTCGCGCGTCAACCAATGCCTCAACCAATCCTGCAGATATGGAACGGTGCAGGTGACGCTCTGGTTCGTCCAGCAAAATGATGCAGTTGTCAGGTGCTACCAAGATCTCTGCGGCCAGAAGCAACGCGCTCCTCTCTCCATCTGACATCTGTGCGATCGGATACTCAATGCCCAATTCCCGATGAAAAGCGTTAAACGTCTGCCTGTCGGTAGTTTTCACTTGGATGACAAGCCCAGCCTTTTCGAGCACCGAGTTTAGGACGTCGAAAAGTCGGGTACCGATGATTTCATCGATTTCTTCCGGCGAACGACGCTCAGTTTGAGACAGCTCGGCGATGCGATGGTCCTCTGCAGAGATTTTTCCGAGCAGATCGAACAATGCAATATCAGTTCGCTGTGCGTCGGCATGATCCATGAAACGTGAGTCACTTGAGATGTTCCAGTGCTCAATAGTCCCCGTTAGTTGTTCACGACGGGAGGCGCTAATGTTTGGGCCTGAGTTTGCAAACCAAATCTTCCGCTGCGCGAGCACACGGTGAATTTTGTCTCGCGGGGCTGTTGCTGCAAGATGCGTAGCGAGAGCGGACTTGCCTGTCCCATTCGCCCCAACGATGGTGATGACTTGACCAACGGCAGCGTCGAAATTTAGAGGATCTCCGTTAACGCGAGGGATAGTCCACGAAGTGATCGTGGCTTCGGAAAGTAATTCATCGCTCATACACGCAATCCTAGTTCTCGCCAGCCTCTTCCTCTCCGTCGCCCACGCCTATATAACGTTTCTTCGAAGCAATGCCTATTAGGGAAGGACGGCACACGAATGCCTCATCTCTCAATAACAAGGACTTCGCTCACACTCCCGAACGTCAGGCAGAAAATCGTCTCGCAACCCATAGGTTGCAAGACGTCTCGTCGACATTCACTCCCCCAACGAAAAATCCGCGGAAACTCAATGGGCAAAAATTCTTACATCTATGTGTCGCAACCGATGACATGGAATCGTAACTGCGCCACTAGCTGCGAGACATTCTCGACGACCGGAAGGCCACCAGAATCGGCTTTGGTCGCATGTCAATCAGAACCCATGAAGCCGATCGCCGGAACCAAGACCTTTTCGTCTCTGAGGACTGCGCGATGGCTCTTACATCGGCCGCAAACCCTCCGAATCGCTCTCCGCACAACGCCACGGATAAGGAGCTCGTTGCACTGCAGGCATGCAGCAGCTTCGTGAAGGCTGCTTTGGGGTAATTCGATCCCTCCCCCCTCAATCTCCTCGAACTTTGGATCCCGAACTGAGTGCGTTACCACGCATGGCCAGTCTGCCGCCGGTCATGAACCCCGCCGGACGGGACATGGCACCATTGGCATCTTGGGCAACGCCTTCTTCGCCCGGGGGCCTTCGATGCCGCCACCACGTAATCGCGGGATCGAGGCAGGTGATTTCATATTAACCAGGGCAAATAATGGCCAGTCCATTGATTTTTCTACAGATCACGTGAAGAGTCGACTTCATGCCCACCTACATGATTGTCATCCCCAGCGTCATAGTCGCCTTTGCCGCCAATGTGGCGCTGGATATTCTGACCGATATCCCGATGCTTCTTCGATGGCTCCTGGCCATCGCCGCCAGCTTGGTCGTGACCTATGTGCTCAGTACCATTGCAAACCGCAGGCAACGGTCAATCAATAGCGATCAGGCGAAGTAGCACCTCCATCACCGCAAGCCACGGCAGCACAGGGCTCAAGGTTCTCCAAGCGTCGTGGAATGCTGGGCCTTCGCCCTTGGCAGGGCAAAGCCTTCCTCCTCATCGAGCCCATGCGGGGTTTTCTCCCAGACATGCGGAGTGCGTGCCATCTGGTACGCCGCACGCCAAGCGGCGATGGAGTGCAAGACCCAATAGGCCGGGTTGAGCACCGCGAAAACGGCCACCCTGGCTCCGTAGCGGCGCCAGGACACCAGCCCCGAAACCAGAATCATCATGGCATTTCCAAAGAGCATGGTCGCCCAGCCCAGACCCAGCAAACCCGTGGGAAGTTGCAGCCCGATAAACCGGACACCGACATAGGTGAAGATCGTGAACCCGAGAACCAGCGGGTAGGACAAGAACGCCAGCGGAGTCCCGGCAATCAGGCCGATCATGCCCACGGCTCCCCCGAGTCCGGTGCGCTGCACGAATCGCAGGGGACGACGCATGTTAACGGCGGCCGTGATCATGTAGCCCTTGATCCACCGGGTGCGCTGCTTGATCCACGCCGGAACCTTGGAACAGGCTTCCTCCCAGGTCGTCGAGTCGATGATCCCCACACGGAATCCCCGCACGCTGGCGCGCAGTCCCAGATCCGCGTCCTCGGTGACGTTCCACGGATCCCAACCGCCGAGCTCACGCAGCTGCGCAGAGCGGAAATGATTCGACGTGCCGCCCAGCGGCAGCGGGATGCCGGTGCCCTCCATGCCCGGCAGCATGGAATCGAACCAGTGCGAGTATTCCACAGCGAACATCCTGGTGAGCACATTGTGCTCGGCATTGAAGTAATTCAAGGCCGCCTGGACGCACACCAGCGGTCGGGCGGTGGGATCCACGTCGCGCCGGATTCTTTCATCCTCGCGGAAAGCAGCAATGGCCAGTCGCAGCTGGTCCGGTTCGGGGCGGTCCTCGGCATCGTAGATCACGCAGAACTCGCCGCTGGACAGCGCCAGCCCGTAATTGCAGGCGCGGGGCTTGGTTTGCGGCACGCCTCGGGGCACCACCAGGATCCGCACGTTCATTGGCGGAGCTGCGGCCTTGGCGGCCGCGATCGTTTCCGCGTCATCCTCCTCCAGCAGCAGCAGGACTTCGAGCTTGGAGCGGGGGTAGTCCAGCGCCCCGATATTATCCAGCAGCTTCGCGATGATATTGGCCTCATGGAAGGCCGGGATCAAGATGGTGTAGACCGGCAATTCATCATCCGGGATGCGTCCACCGCTATCGACGGCGACCCCCAGATCCTTCCGCCACCGCTGTAGCAGCCGCGCGCCCAGGCGTTCGCGGGCCCGCTGGATCGGGGCGTTGACGCTGGCCAGCGTCTTGAACAGGATGCTGGAGGCAAAACTGATATTCGCGATGAACAGCACAACGATCAGCGTAAGCCGCACGTCGAGGAGCAAACCGGCGGCCAGCGCCGCGGCCAGCAGCACCGGCAGCACTTTCTGCCAAGTGGTCAGCGCCACGCGCGCTGACGCCGAGGGCTCCTCGGCGGAGAGCTTATCGGAGGCGTCATAGAGCATTTCTCGGCGGAACGCGGACTGCAGCGCCTGCTGCATGTCCCAGTCGGTGGCCGCCACAACCCGCACCGGTGTGCCCAGGCGCTCTTCGGCTTCGGCCAGCATCAGCTCGGTCGGACGCTCGCAGGTGACGATGACCGTGCTCTCGCCCTCGCAACGGTAGGGCAGCCATGTGGAGGACAGTGCCCAGGTGTGGTCGAGTTGCACCAGCAGATCCAGTTGCGGCGGATCTGCCACCAGGTCCACCAATTCGGTCTGCCATTGCGCGGCAAGCACCCGGTACATCGCGCGGCGGTCGACCGAGCCATTGAGCAGCAGGTGGCGGCCCAGCCGGCCGCCTTCGCGGCGCTGGTCCGCCAGGGCTTGCTCGATCGCCGCTTGATCCACCAGACCATGCTCGATCAGCAGCTGCCCCAGGGGCATGGAGGGAGTATTCATCAGTCGTTCCTTTGCAACACGGCATGCGTGGGTGAGCTGTAGACGGTGTGGTATTGCGCCCGGACTGCCGGCAGCCTGGTCAACGCCTGATCCACAAGATCCACCGGGCCCGAGTTGATGGCGGATCCTTCCTCCTCGACGTTCAGCAGTATCCAGCGTGCGTGCGCTGCCGGATTGGCCAGGGCCCGGTCGAACAAATCACCCGAGGCCCGCAGGTAGATCTGCGAGATGTCGATCCCCAGCAGTGGAATGACCGAATTGCCGCGCGCGCTCTCATCGATCAGCACCGACCCGCCGTCGTAGTGCTCGGAGAGCCAGCGCGCGGCCTCGCTGGAGTAGCGGGTCGAGTCCCGGCTCATCTGCGCCTCGGCCAACACGGGGACACGAGCTAGCGGCCCATTGGCCCACCAGTTGGCCTGCAGCACGGTCGCGACCAGCAGCATCCCGGCCAGCACCGCCCTTGCCCGGTGCGCCGGAAAGCGCGCGAATACCCGATCCACGGCCAGCGCGGCGGCCACCAGATACAGCGGCATGGCGGTCATCGCAAAGCGGTTATTCCACCAGGTGCTCGGCAAGGAGTGGGCGTTGTTGATGGCGGTCTGGCCCATGTACATGCTGAATACCGCGAAGACGTAGGCGCTGGCGGTCAGCCAGAATACCAGTCCGGCCGTGGACAAGCGCCAGCGGTATGCGGCCAGGAGCAATCCGGCTCCCGCCAAGACCAGCAGCAGCGTCCCCGCGGTTCCCAGCACCGAGGCATGGAAGGTCACCAGGGTCAATCCGAGGTTTCCCTTGGTGGGCAGCAGGCCGCTGCCGCTAATGGAGGACTGCTGCGCGCTGGCCGAATACTGGCCGAACATGAACTCCAGCGGATCGCCATAAATGCCCCAGTTGTAGGCCAGCCACCACAGCACCGACAATGCCGGGATCCAGGCGAATCCGGCGCCCATGATCATGACCTGGCGCATCGAGCGGGTGCGCCTGATGGTCACCAGGATCACGAAAATGGTCCCGGTCAGCGCCAGCATCCACCCCTCGTAGCGGGAGAGCATGGCCGCGGCCGTCGGCAGGCCAGCGAAGATGGCCAGCTCCCCTGCACTCATGCGCCGCGCGCCCAGCGCCCACCGGGTGAGACCGGCGAGCGCCGCGACGAGAAAGATCAGGAGCACCGGTTCGGTGAGCGCGGTGGTGTACAGATACAGCACGCTGGGGTTGGCGACGAGCATCAGGACCATGGCCAGCCGCCCGGCACGCCCGATACCGAGCCTGGCCACAATGCGGTAGAGGCCGGCCGCGGTGCCAGCCAGCGAGAAGCTGCCCAGCAGCGCGGCGGCCCACCCCGAATGGAACAGCGGATCGAGCTGGACCAGCGGCACCAGCAGCAGGTGCGGCACCGGGAGCCACACGGTGCCCAGCTGGGCGAAGCCCGGAGCCATGGAATCAACGATGCGCCGGGCGATCGTCAGGTGGCTCTGCGCATCCGAATAGGCCAGCGCCCAGCCGGTGCTGACGGTATATACGCTGGCCCCAAGGGATACTGCCAGCGCGAAGCCGGCGATCAGCAGGGTGCCGGGGACCTTGCGGTCCTCCGGCGGCGCATCCAGCAGCTGCCAGGCGCGTCGCCAGCCGCGCAGTGCGGGCCGAACTGGCGCCACCGGTGCGGTGGCCGCCGCGGAACTAGAGCTCATCGTGGGCAGCAGATGGGGCGGCGGCCTTCGCCTCGGCTTCTGCCTGCGCCCGCGCCTTGCGGTTGGTGCGCCGGTATGCCAGGGCGCCAGCAGCACCGAGTGCTACCAGCACGGCCAGTCCGCCGACGGCCCACCACCCATAAATCCGATAGTCATCGGTGCGCGATGGCTGGGGCACGACGGAATTGCTTTCCAGCAGTACCGGTTCGGCATTCGGCTGGGCGATGAGCAGATTGCGCGAGAGCGCGGACCATCCGCCTTCGGACGCGAGCACCTGGTGGGCCAGGTCGGCGTAGAGCGAGCTGCCACCGGTCCGCGACGCCTCGGCCGCGCCGGTGGCATCACCCGGGGCCCAGCCACCGGCGGCCAGGATGGTGCGCGAGTTGCTGGTAAATGCCTGCAGTGCCGCGTATGGCGCCTCGGTGCCGACCCCGGCAGAGAGCATCTGCGCGTCGATGGTGCGCATTGCCTCCAGGCGCAGTGGCGCACCCAGCTCATTGATGGTGTCCGCCGAGGCCCCGACGACAACAGCGCTGAGTGGGGAGGACGCCACCTCCTCTTCCGGCAGCAGCGTGACCTGCAGCGGAACACCACTGGCCTGCTGCAGGGAGGCCAAGAGACCCGTGGCCAGCAGGTAGGCGTCGGATGGTTCCGCGGACTGGCCAAGTGCCAGGCCGATCTGGCCCGAAGCGGCCTGGGGCAGCATCTCGAAGCCTTGGGTCGTGCCGGTGCCGTAGGCCGGGGTGATCGAGCTGGCCGCGCCGTCAAGGTGCACCTGGACCGGCAGCGATCCGGCCGTGCGGCATTCGGCTCCGACGGCCGCGGCATCCAGCTGGATCCGCAGGCCGTTGCGCCCCTTCACCAGGCTTTCGGGCACGGCTATATCGGTGTTGATGGAGGTGTCCTGCGCATCCAGCACAGAGGAACCCACCAGGCTGTCGTTCCAGTACACGTTCAATGCCGCCTCAGCGCTGCTCGGGAGCGCGCTGTGCGTTCCCGCGAGGTGGATCTGCACGCTGTGCATGCTGGCGCCGAAGTCGGCTTCGTCAACCCCGGTATACAGCGAGGACTGCCCGTAGCCTTCCAACCGGGGATTCTCAAGCCCCAGATCCTTCAGGCTCAATTCCTCGGGTGGCGCCCATCGCACCGGCTCGTCCGGCGTGACTTCGGCGGTGGTCTCGGTGCCGGTGGCAAGGCTAATGGCCTCCGTGCGCAGCACCGAGTCCAACCCCGCAAATTCCTGTGCATCCCCGGACACGGTCAGGGTCGTGCCCGCCCGGTCCAGCTTCAGCTTCAGTTTCCCGCCAGCCGCGTCGAAGCGAACCGTCAGATCAGGGTTCTTGGCTTCCCAGGACACATCGGCATCGCTGAATGCCGTGGCGATCGCCGGGACAGCGGTCATCGCGGCCGCTGCGGACTGGTCGGTGGCCTGGATGGCAACGCGCTTCGGGGACATGGCGAAGAACTGGGCGATCGACTGCGGGGCGGCCGCCTCGCCCTCGACCTTGATGCGCAGGCCGGATAGGCTGACCTCTTCGGGTTGCGCTGCCAGGCAACGCCCGGCAGCGTCCTCCGGGACCCATCTTGCGCCCACGCTCAGGCGGCCGTCGCTTTCCCCGTCCGCCAGCAACGTGCGCGCCGGCTCATCCAGGTCGATCGCGAACTCTCCTGCCTGCTGCGCTGGGAAGGTCTTGAGAATCTTCTGGCCGACACGCAGCTGGATTTCTCCACTGCTGGCGGTGGTCTCGATCAGCCCCTGTACCGAACGCGGGCTTTGCCCTTCGGGAATAGCCACGGAACTCGAAGCCCACGCCCCGGTATCACTGGTGGATGCCGGGTTGGAAACGGTCAATGTTTCGTCGGCTGCAGCTGGTCCCAGCGGTTGCAAGACGAGGAGGGCGCTGGCGGCCAGGGCCAGCGCGTAATGGGAACGGGGCAAAGCTACTCCTGGGTTTTCTGCCCGAGCGCCTAGGCCCGGGCTGGCAGAGGGGTCCTGGGCGAAGGGTCGGTATTCAAGCGCGCAGGCAAACGTTGCTTGTCGTCATTTTGAGGCGCGACAAGAGTGTTGAGGGTCGAGCAAAGGTAGTTCGTAGCTTCCTTGATCAAGGAGGCAGCAGGACCCTGGCTCCAGAACAGTGCTGTGGTCAGCGACTCGCGTTGGGTCTGCGATTTCATCCTACCCTAGTCAACAGCCCATCCATGCCCAGCCAGCGCGAGCGACCGGAGGGGTGCCACCGATTGTGGGGTGTAGCCGCCGAGCAGATTGCGCCATCTCCTGGGCAGGAATGTCATTCCTTCCTATTGACTCATCGGGATTCGACTCATAGCCTTGTCATGAACTATTGATATATCAGTTGTCTGCAATTCGTACATTAGGGAGAAATCGTTGATCAGCACCCAGGATCTATCCATCAGCTCATTGACCGAAACCCTCGGCACACTGGACCCGGAGGTGGCGCAGCGCATCGACGCCGAACTGGCCCGCCAGCAGCGCGGCCTGGAAATGATCGCCTCGGAGAACCACACCGCCCAAGCCGTCATGCAGGCCCAGGGCTCGGTACTGACCAACAAGTACGCCGAAGGCTACCCGGGCCGCCGCTACTACGGCGGCTGCGAAGAAGTCGACGTCATCGAGACCCTGGCCATCGAGCGCATCAAGGAACTGTTCGGCGCGAACTTCGCCAACGTCCAGCCGCACTCCGGCGCCCAGGCCAACGCCTCGGTCTACCACGCACTGGTCCGCCCCGGCGACACCGTGCTCGGATTGAACCTGGCCCACGGCGGACACCTGACCCACGGCATGAAGATCAACTTCTCCGGCCGCCTGTTCAACATCGTTCCCTACGGCGTGAACGAGGAAACCAACGTGGTGGACGTGGACGAGGTCGAGCGCCTCGCTGTGGAGCACCAGCCGAAGATGATCGTGGCCGGCTGGTCGGCCTACCCGCGCCAGCTGGACTTCAAGCGCTTCCGCGAAATCGCTGACAAGGTCGGCGCATACCTGTTCGTGGACATGGCCCACTTCGCTGGCCTGGTCGCAGCAGGCCTGCACCCATCTCCGGTGCCGCACGCCCACGTGGTCACCTCGACCACCCACAAGACTTTGGCTGGTCCTCGTGGCGGCATCATCCTGTCCAACGATGCCGAGATCGCGAAGAAGCTGAACTCCGCAGTGTTCCCGGGCCAGCAGGGCGGCCCGCTGGAGCACGTGATCGCGGGCAAGGCCGTGGCCTTCAAGATCGCCGCGTCCGAAGAGTTCAAGGAGCGCCAGCAACGCACCCTGGCTGGTGCCAGGATCCTGGCCGAGCGCCTGACCCAGGACGATGTGGCGGCCAAGGGCATCAGCGTGCTGACCGGCGGCACCGACGTGCACCTGGTCCTGGTGGACCTGCGCAACTCGGAGCTCGACGGGCAGCAGGCCGAAGATCTGCTGGCGCAGGTGGAGATCACGGTGAACCGCAACGCGGTGCCATTCGATCCACGCCCGCCGATGACCACCTCGGGTCTGCGCATCGGCACCCCGGCGCTGGCAACCCGCGGCTTCTCTCAGGCAGCGTTCGCTGAAGTTGCCGAGATCATCGCCCAGGCGTTGATCGCTGGCGCTGATGGCAATACTTCGGTCTTGCCAGAGCTGAAGGACCGTGTTCTGAAGCTTGCTGAAGCCCATCCGCTGTACCCGGATCTGGCCAAGGTTTCCGAGTAGCACCGTCTTGTGACGATGGGGCCCGGAAGGCGGAAACATTCGCTTTTCGGGCCGTCGTCCATGGAATCCGCGCAGCAGCCCTGCGCCCACTCCCAACCAACGAAGGATCTACACTATGCAACAACTGGCACAACGCCTTGACCGGCTTGGCACCGAGACGGCATTCAGCGTGGCACAGGCCGCCGCGGCTTGGAAAGCCAAGGGCAACCGCGTCTACCCATTCCACCTGGGCGACATCAACATCCCCACCGCGCCGCACATTGTCGACGCCATGAGCCAGGCCATTTCCGAGGGCTACACCGGCTACTGCCCAGGCCCCGGCATCCCGCAGCTGCGAGAAGCCCTGGCCCATGACATCGGCTCCCGGCGCGGCATGGACTTCACCGCCGACAACGTGGTGGTCATGACCGGCGGCAAGCCGGTGATCACCAAGTTCCTGCAGGCAGTGATGGATCCGGGACAGGACGTGCTGTACCCGAACCCCGGATTCCCGATCTACGAATCCCAGATCGAGTACCTCGGCGGCACCGCAGTGCCCTATAACTACGTGCCCACCGAGTCGGGCTTCGCCATCGACCTGGAGCAAGTGCGCGCCTCGATCACCGAGAACACCACGGCGATCATCTACAACGACCTGCAGAACCCGATTTCCGCCGAATCCACGGCCGCCGAACGCGAAGCCGTGGCCCAGCTGGCGATCGAGCACGACCTCTGGGTGCTCTCCGACGAGGCCTACTTCGAAACCCGCTACGAGGGAGCGTCCAGCTCCATCGCCGCGCTTCCGGGAATGGCAGAGCGCACCGTCATCCTCTACACCTTCAGCAAGAAGTTCGCGATGACCGGCTCCCGCCTGGGCTGCGCCGTGGCACCGCTTGAGATCGCCCAGGTGATGAGCAAGCTGAACACCAACGACGAGTCCTGCACCACCCACTATGTGCAGTGGGCGGGCATCGCCGCGCTGACCGGGCCGCAAGAACCGGTCCAGGAAATGCTCGACACCCTCAAGGAACGCCGCGACGTCGCCTGCGAGATCGTGAACTCGATCCCGGGCTTCAGCGTCGCCGTGCCGCAGTCCACCTTCTATCTGTTCCCGGATGTCACCGAGGCCATGGAGCGCAAGGGATTCACCGACGTCGGCGACTTCGCCACCGCAGCCCTGGAGAACACCGGCGTCTCCTTCTGCACCCGCGAGCACTTCGGCCGCCGCCTGCCCGGCGAGAAGCGCCAGTACATCCGCTTGGCCTACTCGGGCATTGAAACCGAGGACATCCGCGAGGGCCTGGGCCGGCTGCGCGAATGGATCGCGGCGTAATGGCGAAGGTAGTCGTCACCGGGCGGATCCCGGAAGCCGCGCTGGACAAGCTGCGCGCCGAGCACGAGGTCGACGCGTGGGACGGCGAGCAGTCGATCTCCCGCGAAGAGCTGCTGGCCAAGGTGTCGGGGGCCGATGCCCTGGTCACCCTGCTGACCGAGCGCGTGGATGCGGAACTGCTGGACGCCGCCGGCGCGCAGCTGAAGGTGGTCTCCAATGTCGCCGTTGGCTACGACAACATTGTCGTGGCCGACTGCACCGCCCGGGGCGTGCGCGCCACCAACACCCCGGGAGTGCTGACCGAGGCCACCGCGGATATCGCCTTCGGCCTGATCCTCATGGCCACCCGGCGCTTGGGCGAAGGCGAACGCCTGATCCGCTCCGGAACCCCGTGGAAATGGGGCATGTTCTTCCTGCTCGGCTCCAGCCTGCAGGGCAAGACCCTGGGCGTGGTGGGCATGGGCGGCATCGGCCAGGCCACCGCCCGCCGGGCCAAGGCCTTCGGCATGGAGGTGGTCTACCAGTCGCGCAGCGAAATCGATCCGGCGATCGCCGCCGAACTGGGTGCGCGGAAGGTGGAGCTCGATGAGCTGCTGGCCACCTCCGATGTCGTCTCGCTGCACTGCCCCTACGGCCCGAACACCCATCACCTGATCGGGGCGGAGCAGCTGGCGGCGATGAAGCCGGAAGCCTATCTGGTCAACACCGCCCGCGGCCCGATCGTGGACGAAGCAGCGCTGGCCCAGGCCCTGCGCGACGGCGTTATCGCCGGCGCCGGGCTGGACGTCTTCGAGAAGGAGCCAGCGGTCCACCCGGACCTGCTGGAACTGGAGAACGTTGCCCTGGTGCCGCACCTGGGCTCCTCGACCATAGAAACGCGAACCGCGATGGCGGTGCTTGCCTGCGAGAACACGCTGGCGGTGCTGCGCGGCGAGGATCCTGCCACCCCGGTGAACTAGGCGCCGTCCCGCACGGGACAGCACGGCGGAACAAAGCTTGAGGACATCGATTGTCGATGTCCTCAAGCTTTTAAGCGGGCACCGTGACGGTTCTCCCAGCCCTGGTTCCGCATTGCACCAAGTCCGTGGCCCGGAACAGGTACGCTGGCCAATCGGCGGGTGCGTAAATCCGGGCCAGCCCAGCGTCAAGACAGCGAAAACCGCCGCATCATTAATCCTCAGATCAATGATGCGGCGGTTGTCCGGGCCGTATCCGTTCAACAGATCCCCTGTCATCACGCTCTCGGAACGACCCGTGTCGTATCATCGCTGCGCCTGGCACCGGCCGTTCCAGCACCCTTCGCGGCCCGGCGGACTGGATTGCCCGCCAGGGCAGAACCCGGACGCTGGCGTACTGCTACCGGCGTGTGGCCATGGGCTCTCCTCTCCACATGATCGACTCGCAAACTTTCGCGGCGGCCTGCACGGTATGCCAGATCAGCAGGGATGTGGTCACGGTTCCGACGCCTCCGGGGACCGGGCTGAGCGCGCGCACTTTGGGCTGCACCGAGGCCGCGTGCACGTCCCCGACCAGCTGGCCTTCTTCGTCCACATTCGTGCCCACATCGATGACTACCGAACAGTCGGCCACCTCTTCCGCGGTGAGCAGGTTGGCACGGCCGACGGCCATGACGGTGATGGCAGCGGCCTTGGTGAAATCGGCCAGCTTGGGGGTTCTGGAATGGCAGATGCTCACGGTCGCATCGCGCTGCAGCAGCAGCTGGGCCAGGGGCTTGCCCACCACGGCAGAGCGCCCTACCACGGCCACATGCTGGCCGGAGAGCGGAATCCGGTAATGCTCGAGGATCTCAAGCACCGAACGCGCGGTGGCCGGGGCAAAAGCCGGTTGGCCCACGCTGAGCCGGCCGAGGCTCAGCGGATTGGCTCCATCGATATCTTTGGCCGGGTCGATCAGCTGCACCAGGACTGCGGTATCCACGCCTTCAGGCAAGGGGGTCTGGAGGATGATTCCGTGCACTGATTCGTCGTTATTCAGCGCCGTGATTGCCGCCGCCAGCTGGTCCTGGCTGGCTTCAGGCATCTGAAGCACCTGGCAGTCGACGCCCTGCTGCGCCGCCGCGCGCTCAATGGAGCGCACGTACCAGGCGGTCGCTTCGTTCCCGGTGGCCATCACCACAGCCAGCTTGGCGGTGAAGCCGTCGCGGTTCAGGTCCTGAACCAGGTGAGCGGTTCTCGCGCGGATCTCCTCGGCCACCGGCTTGCCGCCCAGGCGCCGGGCCGTCATGCCGACACCGCCGAACGGACCGAAGCGGTCATTGTTTCGGCTTCTCCGATCATCTCGGCTGCTCGTCCGGTCGCACGGCTCAGCTGTTCGCGTTGCGCTTGATCCTTGATGGCGGCGATGTTCATCTCCAGGGTGACCAGCGCGGTGCCCAGGGCGGCGCGGGCGGCTTCGGCCGCGGCGGCCACATCGCTGGAGACCGAGCGGTTGCCGATGGGCAATAGCTCCTGGGCCAGCCTGATGACTCCGGACGCTACTTCGACGGTGGCTACCAGCGGGGCCGCGGCATCGATGGTGGCGCGGTTGATGGCCTCGCGGCGGCTGGCCTTCTGCTCCTCGGTATCTTTGGGCAGGGCATAGGCCGTACTGAGCAGCCCGAAAAGACGCTCATCCTCTTGGGCCGCGAACAGTGCTTCGCGCATCTGCTTCTTTGCTTCTTCCGCGATGCCCGCAGCTTGCGCCTGTACCTCGGCATAGCGCGGGCCGGAGGTGAATTCAGCGACCATGGACACCAGTGCCGCCGCCTGGGCGGCGTGCAGTGCACCGGCGGCCCCTCCCCCGGGTGCGGGCGCTCGCGAGGCGAGACGCTCAAGATAGTTGGTGACGGTTTCTGTGGAGATCATGGAATTTTCCTCGCTCAGCATGCACGGCAAGACACTCCTGAATTCAAGTGGATCCGGCGGAATGCAGCGCATTTCAACCGGAAAGCGGGGCACGGAAAAAACGCCGTGAAGCTCGTCGGCTTAATATCCACTTGGTATATCAGTTTACTGTGAAGCCTAGAACACCTCTCCGGGCGGGTCAAGGTTTTTCTTCCGCGCAGCAGGGTGCGCTCGTTGCGCCGGCACGGCCGCCTGGGCCCGGTTTCCCCCATCCGGCCATCGGTGGACCCTGGCATCATCCACCGCGCGGGACAGGAGCTGCGCCAAGTCAAATGCCAAGCCATTCAAAGCGCGCCCGGGAGCTTTCGAGTCTCGACATGCCAGACTACCGGCAAGCGCACACCTCGCCACCAGTTTCCGGCTCAATGGCACACATGGCGACCAGCCATCCCGGACGAGCCACACCCTGTCCCCCTGGATCCTCAGAACTCTCGCTCGGTGCCCTGGGATCTTCAGCAAACTTGTACAAGTTAATTGTATTCTATAGCTATGCAATATTCTTCGGAGGATGACGGCCTACCCCAGCTTCTCTTTGACGCGATCTTCCCGATGTTGGGAATCGTGCACTCAGCGCGAACCATTTCTCCCGGGAAAATCGGCATCCTCCGGGCTCTCGCGGCAGAAGAACACGTCAGCGCCACGCAACTGAGCCACGCCATCGGCGTCAGCCAACAAGCGATCTCGCTGAGCACCAAGGAACTGGAATCGCTCGGATTCATCGAACGCCACAAGGATGAATTGGACCGCCGCAAGCTCTGGTTCCGCCTCACCGAGGCCGGGCGCCAGAAGTTGCAGGCCGAAATCGCCCTCGGGCGCCAAGCACTCAAAGATGCCATCGGCAATGAACTCAGTGGAGCAGAGTTGAAGCTGGTCCGCGACGCCATCCCGGCCCTGGCGAAAATCCGGACGGTGGTGCACGCATGAACCCGCCCAATCAAAAAGCGCTGCTGCCCGCTTTGGTCTTCGCCGCCTTGTCCACAGCCATCGTCTCCTCGCTGGGCATGCTGCTGGTCCCCTCGATTGCTTTGCAGTTCGATGTCGACGTGGCCACCGCGCAATGGATGCTGACGGTCAACCTGCTCGCCGGCGCCATCGCCACGCCGATCCTGGGCCGCCTGAGCGACGGGCCGCACAAGAAACGCCTGCTGATGGTTTCCCTGGGCATCATGTTCGTTGGCTCCGTCCTGGCAGCAGCGGCGCCGAACTTCTCGCTGTTCCTCACCGGCCGCGCCTTGCAGGGCCTGTCGTACGGCATCGTGCCCATCACGATTTCCATCGCCCGAAGGTACATCGAGCAGGGCAAGGTCCAGCCCGCGATCTCCTCGCTGTCCGTGACGGTCTCCTCCGGCATTGGCATCGGCTACCCGCTCACCGGCATCATCGCCGGACTGTTCGACTACAGCTTCGCTTTCTGGTTTGGCGCACTCTTCGTTCTTGCCACTATCATCGTTGCCTGGAAGGTCCTGCCCTCGGGGCCGGATACCCAGGCCGCCTCCCACCGGTTCGACTATCTGGGGACAGTCCTGCTGGCCCTTGGCCTGGGGTCCCTGCTCTTGGCCATTTCGGAGGGGCCGAAATGGGGCTGGGGTTCGCTGCCGATCCTGGTGCTCCTGGTCGTTGCGGCCGTCATCCTGGCCGTCTGGGTGCCGGTTGAAAACAAACTGGATCACCCGCTGATCAACCTGCGCACGCTCAAGCAGGGCGATGTCCTGCTGGCCAACATTTCTGCCATCGCGCTCGGCGCGGCACTGTACATCGGCATGTCGGTGGCCTCCCTGGTGGCCCAAGCCGAAGAATCCACGGGATATGGCCTGAGCCTTCCGGTGCTCTGGGCCGGGTTTGTCATCTTCCCGCTGTCCGTCGGAAGCTTCACGGCCAACCGGGTCGTCCGGGTCTTGGCCAAGAAGGTGGGCATCCAGATCATGCTGCCTCTTGGCGCGATCATCATGTCCCTGGCCGGCACCCTGCTGTGGCTAGTGCACTCGCAGCTGTGGGAAATCCTCGTGAGCATGCTGGTCTTCGGCCTTGGCATGGGCGCCAGCTACGCGGCGATGCCTGCGCTGATTGCCCGCAGCGTCGCGACCCAGGAATTGGGCAGCTCGGTCAGCTTCAACCAGGTGCTGCGCACCGTTGGCTCTTCCTTCGGCACCGCGATTTCGGCCGCCATCATCGCCACCCATGCCGGGGTTCATGGGGCTGCCACCCCTGCGGGCATCAATATGACGTTCATGATCGGCGCGATCTTGTGCATCATCCTGGGCGTGGCACTGGTGGCCCATTCGGCCCACCGTGCCTCACAGCCCACCAGCCCGGCACCTATGCGCGTCGACTGATTGCCACTCATGCAGGGCGGGGCGGGAAGATCCGCTGGATCTTCCCGCCCCGCCCTGCATGTCAGCTCGCCTTAGAGCTCAACGATGTCGAATTCCATCAAGTCCGCACCGTGGGCAACAGGCCGCTTCGCCTCGCCGCCGGCATGGGCGGCGTCCGCGCGCTGCTCTCGCCAGTTCTCGAAGTCCTCTCGCGTAGCCCACTGCGTGTAGACGAAATAGCGGTCTTCACCACTGACCGGGCGGAGCAATTTGAAGCCTTCAAAGCCGGGCGAGGAATCCACCGAATGCTTGCGGGCCGCGAAGCGCTTCTCCAGCTCCTCGCCGGCTTCTGCGGGAACCGATAGGGCATTGATGACGACAATCGACATATTCGACCTTCCGTGATTGCGCTTCACCTGATTGGAAGCTTTCAAGCCCAGCCTACGCCCGAATTCCGTGGCCGCGCAGTTCATGGCCGAGTGCATCCTGCCGCGGGCAGGCCGCTGCTAGCCGGCGAACCGTGCAGGCCAGCAGATTTCAAATCTCTCCAGGATCAGCTCGCCACCGGGCAACCGCGTATCCTCCGGCGACCAGTCACGCCCCATGGCTTTCTGGGTTCGACGCCAAAACTTCTCATGTTCGCGCTGCCACGAAGCCAAGCTCAGATCCCCCTCGCCTTCCGCCGCGGCGAACTGCGCGTCCACCTCGAAGAAACTGGCGCGATCCACGCTGATGATCCGCAGGATGGCCCGCGGCTCCCCTGCCCCGTCGCAAATGATGCAATGGTCCTCCGGCCGGGGCACACGCTCGTTGCAGTCGTCGTAGTCGCAGGCCAGCGAGGACGTGGCCCGCTTGGTTCCGTGCAGAATTTCATTCAAGAGCTCATCAGCCAGCGCCGGATGATCGCCAAAGGATTCGGCAACATGATGTGGGGCGTTCTGGGCATCGATGCTTCGGCTGGCCAAATAGTCCGCCCACATTGTTGCGGCCGCTTCGGCATTGACCGGGGGCAATGGCTGCATGGTATTTTCTGCCATGCCCTGATCCTACGGTGCGACCGCCCGGATCCGGCATTCCGGCAGGCCGTGGCAAGGACCGGCCGCTGCGCTGAGGGAAAAATTGATTCAGCTGCCGTTTTCGATTCTGCTCAGGGCCGGCTCGACGGCACGCAGGCCATCAGGCGGCGAAGGCCGCTGGCGGGTCGAGGCACCGCGGACCGCGCCTGGGTGGACGGGCTGGCTGCTGGGCGGCACGGCGGCTGCTGTTTCTTCGGCCTCGGCGTTGGCCGGTGCTGATTTCCGCTGATGAAGATAGGTCTTGATGCCGAAACCGAGCAGCACCGCGAAGAGGACGCCGGCAAGGACCAGCGAAATCAGCCACATTTCGCCCTGGGACAGATCATTGATTTCTTTGGTCAGCAATGAGGGTGCAGAGCTCGTATCCATACCTGTTCCTGTAGTCGAAAGAAACCGCCACGTTGTCCCCATAGGAGTCCAGCCTAGAACGCGGGCCGCGGAATCTTCCGGTTTCTCAGGTAATTGATATGGGTTCGTTACGCGGGGCGCGCCCGATCACGATCAGATCCCCGAATCCTGCCGTGGACCCCCTCGTGGCCGGCTCGCCCAGAAGCGGCTGCGGGTTGCCGCGCAGGGCACCGGCGGGCGCGGCATTCCCCGGCTACAGCAGCACTTCGCGCCGCTTGGAGAGCAGCACCCTCGCGACCATGCCGGCCACGAGCAGGGCCAGCACACCGATGGAGAACGGCCCGTAGCCGTCCTCGCCGACAAGGCTTGGAAGATTCACCAGAATGATGCCCAGGAAGCCGAGCAGGCCCGCCAGCCCGAGGGCCGGAGCCACCTGCCGGCCCCACTTCGGCCCTCCGGGCTGCTTGCGGGAAAAGAAGGCCAGGACCGCGATGGATGTCAACGTCAGCAGCAGGACCACTCCCACCGATGAGATCCCTCCGAGCCAGGTATAGAACTGGTTGATTGGCTCGAGCTGGAGCACTACGGCGAGCAGCACCAGCACGCCCGTGACGGCAGAGGTGAGTACCGATGCCTTGGCCGGGGAGCCCAGGGTCGGATGCGCCTGCCCCAAGGAGGCAGGCAAGACCTGCCGCACCCCCAGCTGGAAGAAATAGCGCGAGGATATATTGTGGAACGACAGGATGCAGGCAAAGAGGCTGGTCACGAACAACAGCTGGACAATATGCCCGCCGACGGAGCCCAGATAGGCTTCGGTCGTGCTTTGCAGGATGGTCCCGGAGTTCTCGCTGGCCTTGGCCACGATGCCGCTTTGGCCGTTGGCGCTGATCAGAACCCAACTGGACACGGTGTAGAAGACGCCAATGGCGATCAAGGAAATGTAGGTTGCGCGCGGGATGGTGCGGTCCGGGTCCTTGGCTTCATCGCGGAACACCGCAGTCGCCTCGAATCCCACAAAGGACAAGATGGCAAAGAGTATTCCTATTCCCGGCGCACCGGACACAATTTCCGCTGGGGTCACGATTCCCCGGGAGAATCCTTCCGGGCCGCCTCCGGAGAAGATCACCACGGCGTCCAGCGCAACGACGATGGCCACCTCGGCAATCAGCAGCACGGCCAGCAGTTTCCCCGACAGCTCGATATTCCGGTAGCCCAGGACCGCGACCACTGCGAAGCAGGCGGCTGCCCAAACCCACCACGGCAGCTCGGGACCGCCGTAGGCTTCGACCAGCTCGCCCAGTCCCGGCCCGAAGAGCCCGAACACCCCCGCTTCCAGGGCAAGGTACGCCAGCAGTGCGATGAATGCGGCGCCCAGGCCCACTGCGCGCCCGAGCCCGGCACCGATGTAGGCGTAGAACGCGCCGGCATGGGGAACAAACCGCGTCATCTGGGTGAACCCCACGGAGAACAGCAGCAGCACGAGCGTGGCGATCACGAAGGAGAAGGGGAAGCCAGCGCCATTGCCCGAGGCAATGCCCAACGGGACAGGGCCGCCGATCACGCCCAGCGGAGACGCCGCGGCGACGACAATGAAGACGATGGAAGCCACCGAGAGGTTTCCGCGCAGCGAGCCGGATGGCTGGGCTTTGGTGGCAGGTAGTGCAGTGCTGGGGGCTTGGGCCATCTGGGGTTCTCCATTGAAACGGCGGCGGGATTGCCTCCACTTTAAGAGCCGCGGCCCCAGCCCATCGATTGGCGGAAATGAATAGTCACACTAAGTAACCCAGGCGCCTTGGATGCCGTCATATTCGGCCGGCAGCCGCTCTCGCACGGCAATCGTGCGTCATAAACCGTCATTCAGCAGGCGCCCTGCGGCCCAGCAGCCGGGCGCCACGTTCAATGGCCAGTGCGCGGGGCACACCCGAAATATGGTGAACCGGTGCCCCGCGCCCTGGCAGTTGTGCGTGTCCAGGTAGTGACGACTAGCCTTTAGGCACTCACGGTGGCACGTGCGCCGAGCGGCACCAACGCGGTTGGTGCATCTTCGGCGGTCAATGCCAGATCTTCAAACTCGTTCACAGCGTCCAGGGCTGCGCCCATGGCGATGTTGGTGACCTTCTCCAGGATGACCTCGACCACCACTGGCACCTGGAACTCTTCAGCCAGGCGCTGCGCCTCGGCGAAGCCGTCGGCCAGCTTGGCAGGATCCTCGACGCGCACCGCCTTGCAGCCCAGGCCTTCGGCGACCTTGACGTGGTCCACGCCGTAGCCGTTGGTTTCCGGGGAGTTGATGTTATCGAAGCCCAGCTGCACGTGGTAATCCATCTCGAAGCCGCGCTGCGACTGGCGGATCAGGCCCAGGTAGGAGTTGTTCACCACGACGTGCACATACGGCAGCTTGAACTGCGCGCCCACGGCCAGCTCTTCGATCATGAACTGGAAGTCGTAGTCTCCGGAGAGGGCGACCACCTTCTTCCCCGGCTTGCCGCGCACCACGCCCAGTGCGGCCGGACCGGTCCAGCCCAGCGGGCCGGCCTGTCCCGCGTTGATCCAGCGGCGCGGGCCGAAGACGTGCAGCATCTGCGCGCCGGCGATCTGCGAGAGGCCGATGGTGGACACGTAGGTGGTGTCCTGGCCGAAGGCCGCGTTCATTTCCTGGTACACGCGCTGCGGCTTGATGGGGATGTTATCGAAGTTGGTCTTGCGGTGCCCGGTGCCCTTGCGCGCGGCGGCCGAATCGGCCCAGGCGCTGTAGTCGGGCAGGGTGCCGGCGGCCTTGCGCTCGCGCACCACCTGAAGGATGGCGTCGATGGCGGCACCGGCATCCGAGGTGATCCCCAGATCCGGCGAGAAGACGCGGCCGATCTGGGTCGGCTCGATGTCCACGTGGATGAACTTGCGGTTCGCGCGGTACACATCCAGGGCGCCGGTGTGGCGGTTGGCCCAGCGGTTGCCCAGTCCCAGCACCACGTCGGATTCCAGGAAGGTGGCGTTGCCGTACCTGGTGTGGGTCTGGATGCCGACCATGCCTGCCTGCAGGCGGTGGTCGTCGGCGATCGCGCCCCAGCCCATCAGGGTCGGGGAAACCGGGATGTTCAGCTCCTCGGCCAGCTCAACGAGCTGCTGGGAGGCGTTGGCGTTGATCACACCGCCACCGGCGATGATCAGCGGCTTCGTGCCGCTCAGCAGCAGGTCGACGATCTTCTCTGCCTGCCCGCGGGTGGCCTTCGGCTTGTCCACCGGCAAGGGCTCGTAGGCGTCGATGTCGAAGTCGATCTCGGCCATCTGCACATTGATCGGCAAATCCAGCAGCACCGGGCCGGGACGCGAGGAGCGCATGATCTGGAAGGCCTTGGCGAAGGTGCCCGGCACCAGCCCCGGCTCCAGGATGGTCGACGCGTACTTGGTGACCGGCTTGGCGATGGACTCGATGTCCACGGCCTGGAAGTCCTCCTTGTGCAGCACGCTGGTCGGGGCCTGTCCGGTGATGCACAGCATCGGGATCGAATCGGCGATGGCGGCATACAGGCCGGTGATCATGTCGGTGCCCGCCGGGCCCGACGTGCCCAGGCACACCCCGATCTTTCCGGTGGCCCGCGAGTAGCCGTCGGCCGCGTGGCTGGCGCCTTCGACGTGGCGGTGCAGGGTATGGCGGATTCCGCCATGGTCCTTCATGGCCGAATACAGCGGATTGATGGCTGCTCCTGGCAGGCCGAAGGCCTCGGTGGCACCCTCTTTTTCCAGGATCTGTACGATGGCATCTACTGCGCGCATCTTTGGCATGGCAAACACGTCCTTTGGGAAGAACAATCAAGCTGTTCATGGATAGCGGGGAAGAAGTGAAAAGGAACCTACGGCGGGCAGCACGGCGCATGAGTCACCACAACGCCTGCCCCTTGAGCACCAGATCCCGGGAACGGACCGGAACGAAGTCCTCGCGCCCCACCGGCGGTGCCGGCCGCGGTGAACCGTGTACGCAAACCGCAACCGGCGTCCGCGCTGCTGGTGAAGGGTGCCGTGATCTGAGGTGCAGGCGCTACCGGCAACGCCCGCCGTAGGAAGATGTGTGGGCCCTAGGCCGGAACCGGGGCTTCAACCGTGCCGGAGAAGCGCTGCACGCCGCGGAAGAGGCCCGAGTGGTCCAGTGCCCCGTCCCCACAGGCCACGGTGGAGGTGACCAGCTGCGCCACGAGGGCGCCCAGCGGCAGGACCACGCCGGCTTCGCGGGCCGCCGAGGTCACGATGCCCATGTCCTTGTTGTGCAAGGCCAGGCGGAAGCCCGGGGCGAATTCGCGGTCCAGGATCTTCTGGGCTTTCTGGTCCAGCACCTTGGAGCCGGCCAGCCCGCCGCCGAGCACCTTGATGGCTGCATCGGTATCCACGCCATAGGCTTCCAGGAAGACGACGGCTTCGCTCAGCGCCTGGATGTTGGCGGCGACGATCAGCTGGTTGGCGGCCTTCACGGTCTGGCCCGAGCCCGAGGGGCCCACCAGCACGATGGTCTTGCCCACGGCGTTGAGCACGCCCTGCGCGGCCTCGAAATCTGCCGGCTCGCCGCCGACCATGATGGACAGCACCCCTTCGATGGCTCCCGCTTCGCCGCCGGAGACCGGGGCGTCCAGCGGGCGCAGTCCGGCGGCGCGGGCCGCCTGGGCCAGATCCACCGAGACATCCGGGCGGATCGAGGAGTTGTCGACCCACAACGCTCCGGCCTTGGCGTGGGCGAAGACGCCGTCCTCGCCGGTGACCACGGCTTCGACGTCCGGGGAATCAGGGACCATGGTGATGACCACGTCGGCGTCCTTGACAGCTTCGGCGATCGAGTTGGCGCCCTGCCCGCCAGCGGCGACCAGGTCGTCGATGGCTTTCTGGCTGCGGTTGAAACCGGTGACGGCGAAACCGGCATTGACCAGGTTCTTCGCCATTGGCAGGCCCATGATGCCAAGGCCGATGAATGCAACGTTCTGCGACATGTTGTTCTCCAAAATCTCAGGTATGGGGGTGCTCTAGGCGCTGGCGGAGGCGGTCTTGAGCCACTCGAAGGCGGTGGCCTGATCCTGCTTGTATTCCAGGGCGACCTTGCCGATGTAGCCCAGCTCGCGCGAGCGGCTGATCCAGTCGAACAGCGGCAGGTTGCCGGTGCCCGGGGCTCCGCGGCCCGGCGCGTCGGCGATCTGGATGTGCCCGAAGTCCTTGGCGTGGTCCTCGATCACGGCGGCGACATCGTCGCCGTTGACGGCCAGGTGGTAGAAGTCGGCCAGCAGCGCGATATTGCCCTGGCCTTCTGCCTTGACGGCGTCGACGATCGCCAGCGCATCGGCGGCGGTCTTCAACGGGTAGGCCTCGGTCCCGGAGACCGGTTCGATCAGCACGGTGCCGCCGATCCCCGCGACGCCTTCGGCGGCCACGACCAGGTTCTCCAGCCCCAGCTCATCCTGCTCCTCAGGGGTGTAGTCCGCAAGGCGGTTGCCATACAGGGCGTTGAAGGAGGTGCATCCGGTGGCTTCGCCGATGGCGGCCACGACGGCGACGTTGTCCGTGAACTCGGAACTGCGCCCCTTCCAGGACACCAGGCCGCGATCTCCTTCGGGCATATTGCCGGCGAAGAAGTTCAGTCCGTCGAGCTTCACGCCGGCGTTCTTGAGCGACGCGATGAATTCGTCCACCTGCCGGTCCCCGGGGACGGCCTCAGCAAAGGGCCACCAGAATTCGACGCTGTCGAACCCTGCCTGGCGCGCTGCCTCTGCGCGCTGCAGCAGTGGCAATTCAGTAAGAAGAATTGAGCAATTCAGAGTGTAGGACACCGGATTCCCCTCCAAGACCAGGTTTCAAGTTTCCGCTTTGTGGAAATTATGTTTTGCTTCATGAAAACACTACGACCCGGGCGGCTGACTGTCAACCCCTGTGCACTCAACTTCTTGCAACCCTCCAGCACCTCCGGGCAAGGCCGCTGGCGCACGGCGAGAGGCAAGTAACTCTTGCTTAATATGCGAAACCTGTTTGTTAGAAATTGCGCTGGATCGAATGAACCACCCCATGGAGGTGGCGAATGAGTTGCGCCCATATTTCCGTCATATGAAATCAGTATTTTCTATTGCGGTAGGCGCGATCGGGGCTTACAGTTGACTGGAAGGTGATGCGGCACACATCTCGGAGTGCATGATACTGACTCAGGAGCAGCCATGAGCGCACAATCCCTCGGGAGTTTACTCGGGCACCCAGACTGGCAGCAGGCCCTGACCGCCCAGCCAGTGGTAGGTACCCCATCGGAGTTCTACCAGAACTTCGGCCAGCCGATCTATCCGTAGCCGGTGATCCCGTCCGCAGCGCGGACCCACGGCAAACCCACCACGAATAGATCAGCATGCCTTGCGCAGGCGGGCCGACAGCACACGAATTTCCCATCCCGGACACCGGGTGGCTTCGCCCTGCCTTCAGCATGCTCATGAGCAAAGGACCTCGCCATGAGGCAAGAACTCTCGGAGCCAAGCTCCACCGACGTACCACCGGTCGCCCCCAGCCACCAGGGGATCGACCGCTCCAATCCGCATGAACTCAGCCCCAGCCTGTACAACCAGGATCTGGCTCCAACCACCCGCAAGGGGCGCTCGTGGAATGCCTACAGCATCTTCACCCTCTGGGCCAACGACGTGCACTCGCTGGGGAATTACGCCTTCGCCATCGGCCTGTTCGCCCTGGGAATGAGCGCGGGACAGATCCTCGGTGCCCTTGCCATCGGCGCGGTGCTGCTCTTTGCCCTGCTGAATTTCTCTGGGTTCATGGGCGAAAAGACCGGCGTCCCGTTCCCGGTGATGAGCCGCATCGCCTTCGGAATCACCGGAGCCCAGATCCCGGCCCTGATCCGCGGCGCGGTGGCGATCGCCTGGTTCGGCATCCAGACCTATCTGGCGTCCCAGGTCCTTTCGGTCATGGTGATCGCCGTCGCTCCCGCGGCATCCGGACTTGAGGATTCAAGCTTCCTGGGACTGAACACCCTGGGGTGGATCTGCTTCATAGTCCTTTGGGCCATTCAGCTCGTGATCGTCAGCTACGGCATGGAGATGATCCGCAAATACGAAGCCTTCGCCGGCCCGGTGATCCTGGTGACCTTCTTGGCACTGGCCATCTGGATGCTTATCGAATCTGGCTTCAGCATCTCGTTGAGCACCGGCGAGACCAAGAGCGGTGGCGCAATGTGGGCGGCAATGTTCGGCGCTGCCGCGCTCTGGGTCTCCATTTACGGAACCTTCGTCCTGAACTTCTGCGACTTCACCCGCGGAGCGCAGTCGAAGAAATCCATCGTCAAGGGCAACTTCTTCGGCATCCCGTTGAACATGCTCTTCTTCGGAGCCATCGTCGTGGTTCTCACCGGAACGCAGTTCTCCATCAACGGCAAGGTCATCACTTCGCCGTCGGATGTTGTCGGAGCGATTCCCAACACCTTGCTGTTGCTTCTCGCCTCCGCCGCGCTTCTGGTCCTGACCATCGCAGTGAACCTGATGGCGAACTTCGTAGCTCCCACCTACGCGCTGACCAATCTCTTCCCGAAGAAACTGAACTTCCGCAGCGCCGCGATGATTTCCGGCGTGATCGGGCTGGTGATATTGCCGTGGAATCTTTACAACTCCCCGGAAATCATCAACTACTTCCTCGGCGGCCTGGGCGCATTGCTCGGCCCGCTCTTCGGCATCATCATGGCCGACTACTGGCTGATCCGCAAAGCGCGGATCAACGTCATGGACCTGTACCGCGACCACCCCGAAGGCACCTACTACTTCACCCGAGGCGTGAACTATCGCGCTGTTGGAGCTTTGGCGATCAGCTCCGCCATCGCCCTGGTGCTGGCCTTCGTTCCGGCGCTGCATGTTCTCGGGCCTTTCGCCTGGTTCCTCGGCTCCGGCGCCGGCGCGCTCGCCTACCTTGCCCTGGCCAAGCGCCAGCATGACCTGACCGACATCGACGGCGAGCCCATCGCCGTGGCTCCGACCCACTAGGAACTCATGCGAATTCTCATTCTGAACGTCAACACCACCGCGTCCATGACCCGGGCCATCGGCGATTCAGCCCGGCAGGCCGCTTCGCCAGGCACCGAAATCATCGAGCTCACCCCGGACTTCGGCGCGGACTCCTGCGAGAGCAACTTCGAGAGCTACCTCGCCGCCATCGCCGTCATGGACAAGGTGGTCCGCTACACGGAGCCTTATGACGCTGTCATCCAGGCCGGCTACGGCGAGCACGGACGTGAAGGGCTCCAGGAGCTGCTGGAGGTTCCGGTCGTGGACATCACCGAAGCCGCCGCTTCCACCGCACAGTTCCTGGGCCACAAGTACTCTGTGGTTACCACGCTGGACCGTACCGTGCCGCTGATCGAAGACCGGCTGAAGCTGGCCGGCTTGACCGATCGGCTGGCTTCCGTCCGGGCCAGCGGGCTGGGCGTACTGGAGCTGGAATCAGATCCCCAGCGCGCCGTGGCAGCCATCGTCGAGCAGTCCCGAATCGCCGTGGAGCAGGACAAGGCCGAAGTCATCTGCCTGGGCTGCGGCGGCATGGCCGAGCTGGAGGAACAGGTCCGGGAAGCCACCGGGGTGCCCATTGTCGACGGCGTCCGCGCCGCGGTGGCCATCGCCGAATCGCTGGTGCGCCTGGGGCTGACGACCTCCAAGGTGCGTACCTACGCTCCGCCGCGGCCCAAGACCGTGACCGGCTGGCCGCTGACCCAGGCGGTGGCCGCGCTCTAGCGCTACCCCGCCAAGGCCGAAGGTCCGCTTCATCCACACAGCATCAGGATGAAGCGGACCTTCCTTTGTCTCGATATCCAGGCCTGGGCAATAGCCGACGATGCCAACGGAGCGTGCGTTGTCATAGCGGGCAGCCGCTTTTTCGGCCCTGTCGAACCTGGCAGCGCCATGGCCGTTCTGCAGTCGGGTTGGGCACCGGCTGGCCCGACGCCGTTGGGCCAGCGGCCCCTGGAGATTGCGCAGGGCGCGGCTATCCGCCGGCAGCGCTCGAGGAAGTGCTCGAAGATGCATCGGCTTCCCTCCAGAGGGCCTGTTCCATGCCATCGTTTGGGACATGCGCCCCTCGGGCAGGATGCCAGTGGCGGATGCACTTGCGGGCACCGCGCCCTCCGGATTCCTCCAGAGCGCACGATGCCCGCAGACACCCGCTTCACATGCTTTTAATTCAATTGCGGAATCGCACCCCGGTTTAGCCGGCGGTGTTCTCCGGGTGGTGCTTATCATGCCAGTGGCGGGCGATGTCCACGCGGCGGGTGACCCAGATGTCCTCGTGCGACTTCACGTATTCGAGGAAGCGGCGCAGTGCCGCGGCACGGCCTGGACGCCCGACCAACCGGCAGTGCAGGCCGATTGACATCATCTTCGGCGCACCGTCCTGTCCTTCTTGGTAGAGGGTATCGAAGGTGTCCTTGAGGTAGGAGAAGAACTGGTCTCCGGAGTTGAAGCCCTGGGCGCTGGCGAAGCGCATGTCATTGGCTTCAAGGGTGTACGGGATCATCAAGAAGGGCTTTCCCTCGTCCGTGGCAACCCAGTACGGGAGGTCATCTGCATAGCTGTCCGCCGAGTAGAGGAACCCGCCCTCCTCCTGGACCAGGCGCAAGGTATTGTCCGAGGGCTTACCCTGGTACATGCCATAGGGGCGTTCACCGGCGACCTCGGTGTGCAGGCGCACGGCCTCGCGGATGTGGGTGCGCTCGACTTCCTCGGGCACGTCCTTGTATTCCAGCCAGCGGTAGCCGTGGCTGGCAATTTCCCAGCCGGCCTCGTTCATCGCGGCAACGGCTTCGGGGTTGCGGGCCATGGCGGTGGTGACGCCGTAGACGGTGACCGGCAGATCCATCTGGGTGAACATGCGGTGCAGGCGCCAGAAGCCGGCACGTGAACCGTACTCGTAGATGGATTCGATATTCAGGTTGCGCTGGCCCTGCCAGGGTGCGGCGCCAACGATTTCCGAGAGCAGGCATTCCGAGGCGTCATCGCCATCAAGGATGTTGCTTTCGCCGCCTTCTTCGTAATTCACCACGAACTGCACGGCGAGCTTTGCGCCCCCGGGCCACTGTGGATCCGGAGTATGGCGGCCGTAGCCGATCAAGTCACGGGGGCTGTCCAGGTCGATTACATCCTTCATGAAGACCAGATTCCTTTCAAACGATGAAACTTTAATTCCGTCAGTCGGAATAGTGCTCTACATCATAGGATATGGCCTCGTCGCCCTGGAGTCCACAATTCATCCGTTAATACGTGAGTTCTTTGAGCCTCGGGCGCGATAGGGCCTCATGGAGGGGGCAGCAAACGGGCACGCAAGACCCGCGCAAAGAACAGTTTTCCACCGACCAGGCGTGGGACAGCACGGCTGAAGAGTCCAATCAACGACCGGCGATGCGGTCCCATGGCACGCTGCCGCGACCATGCCCATGATCCTGGGCCGCAAGCCGGTGGCCCCGGAGCGCATTCCCAAGTGAATGCGCAGGCGCATCCCAGTTAGCGCACAGGCTGCGCGCTTACAGTTATAAGTACCTCATGAAGGTGCGAGTGATGACAAAAGTTTGGTCCCGATGCCTCGGCATCGGGACCAAACTTTTTTGCGCTACAACGACCGGGCCTGCACCAGCACTTCGGCCTGTTCCACCTGCCGGCGCGAGCGTTCCCCGACCAGGGCCACGGCAATCGCCAGCAGGCCGGTGAACAGCACACCCAAACCGATATGCACCTGCAATAACGCTGCGCCTGCCGCCGCGCCAAGCAGGATCAGCGCCACCGCCAGCAGCCGGCGCTCCCAGTATTTGCCGCTGCCTCCGCCTAGCGGGGAATCGGCAGCGAGGCCGGTCAATGTGGAAGTCACCACCACCGTGGTCACGTCCTTGACGGCCAAATGCCGCGCGGTGCCCGCTTGGAGCCCCATGGCCGCGGCGATGAAGCCCGTCACGGACAGGGCGGCGCTCTGGGCGGCATGGTGCACGCCAGCAAACAGGGCGATGGCAGTCAGCACCAGGCAGGCGCCGACGACCGCGATCAGGGCCATTGTCCTCCTGCTCCAGCCTGCGGATTCATTTTTCAGGACTCGCCCGGCGATGGCCGCGCCCGCTACGAAGCCGACCAGGGCCACGGATGGCCCTAAGACCGGCAATCCGTCGGCGCCCATGAGCGCCATCCCGAGGATCACGACATTGCCGGTCATGTTTCCGGTGAAGACCCGGTCCAGGCCGAGATAGCCGACAGCGTCAATAATTCCGGTCGAGAAGGTCAGCACGAGCATCAGGATCAGATGCATTTTCGCTGGATCATGGGGCTTGGAGGCGTGTGGCATGGTGGTTGTTCTTTCGCTGTGGTGGGATCAGCCCTTAGCGTAGGCCACCACCGGCTTCTCCCCCGCGCATATTGCGAGCGCGCTTCACATCGGGATTTTCGTTACGCGCCGCAACATGGAAAATCCCTGCAACCATGCGGATGCAGGGATTTCTTGTGTCGCGATTATCTAGCTGATGGCCTCGGCGATTGCGGTGGAACCGTCGTAGAAGTTCACGGTCGAGCGTTGTGCCGCGTCGGTATCAACCACGTGGGTGATCACCTCGGCGACATTTTCACGGGAAACCTTGCCGTTTTCCGCCTCAGGAGCCTTGCCATCGATATTTCCGGTTTCATCGGCGATGGTGATCTTCTTGGTGGCAGGATCCAGCGTCAGGGCTCCGGGACCCAGAATGGTGTAGTCCAGGTCGCTCTCGCGCAAGACGGCATCCGCATCATGCTTGGCCTTGGCATAGGTGTAGAAGGAATGATCCGGGTCGAGGCGATCGACATCTACCAGGGCCCGCGAGTAGGAAACCATGACATAGCGGGACACGCCTGCTTGCTTGGCGGCTTCCATGGAGCGCACGGCGGCGTCGAAGTCCACGGCGCGGGTGCGTTCCTTGTTCCCGCCGCCCGCTCCGGCCGAGAAGACGATGGCGTGCGCACCCTTGAATGCTTCGGCGAGCTGCTGCGCCCCTGCGTTCTCGATATCAAGCACCACGGGGTTCGCTCCGGTCGCGGAGATTTCCGCGGAATGGTCTGGGTTGCGAATCAGCGAGTCGACGGCGAAGCCGCGTTCGACCAGTTTTGGCGCGGCCAGCAAGGCTACCTTGCCGTGGCCACCGATGAGGACTACTCGACGTACTTCAGACATGCATTGCTCCTTCTGATCGTTGTTCACATCGCTACCTTCGGCATAACGGTCGCACCCGCCACGATATTCCTGACCCAGTACACCCGTTAAAACTGATAGTCCGCTCCATGCCGGTTTCAATCCGCATTTCGTGGGCGTAGCCTCGGCTCATCAACAGGCTCTCCGACACAGGACCAACGCTCATGAAGCAGAAAACCCTGACCCTAGAACTCAGCAATGATCAATTTGCAGACCTCGCCAATGCTCTGGAAGACCACCGCGATTACTTCAGGAAGCGTGCGAATGAGGCCATGCTCGGCTTCGGCCTGGATACCGGATATTGGACTTCTCGATCCGAAGAGGTGCAGGAATTATTGGACCTGGTTCTGCACAACGCCAGGCAGAAGCGCTAAGGTTTTTCGACCCATTCTTCCTTGAGCACCGCATAGGAATAGCTGTCCATCCACTGCCCGCTGCGATGCAGGGAATTGGCTTTTTCACAGCTTTCCCTGCGCATTCCCACGCGTTCCATCAGCCGCACCGACGGTTCATTGGCGGCGAAGCATCCGGCAACGATTCTGCGTAGCCCCAGATCGTCGAAGCACAGTCGCATGGCGGCTTCCACCGCTTCGGTGGCGTAGCCTCGGCCCGCGAATTCCGGGTCAAAGCTCCATCCGAGTTCCGCTTCAACCGCCTTGGCTTGCTCTGCGACTTCACGCTGGCCCCACGCGTCCTTGATATAGACCATGACGGTCCCGATCAAGCGGCTGCCGCCCTGCCCATCGCTGAGCTCGACAGCGATATCGCGGTTGATCTTCCCGGATTCAAGGAATTGCGCGCGATAGGTTTCAAAGTCCTTGGGGCCAGCGGTAATCCATTCGGTGACTTCCGGCAGCTTGCGATAGCTCCAGGTTGCTTCCAGATCATCCTCGGTCAAGCGACGCAGCGTGAGCCTGTCGGTCGTGACCGGCCAAGCGATGAGATCCAGGGAAGCTGTCATGAGTGCATCCTATCGGACACCATTGCACGGCTAAATAAAGCACGGTTTTGATGGTTAATTTTCGCGATTACTGCCCAGTTCGCATGCACTCTGACTTGAATGGAAATTCATTCGCGAAGATCCTGATGCAAAAATGCTACTCAAGGTGACATAGTCAACACCAACAATATTTGGCTTAATTTGATCAGCTAAGGCTAGGCTAATTACCAGATCATTCGCTCACGCAACCAAGGTAGGTTGCCATAACAAAAGGATGTCATGGCCTCCATGAAGCTTCGCGCCGCTGCCCTTCTGGGCATCGCCGCCCTGTCCCTCACCGCTTGCGGTTCCAACACCGGCACGGCCGCGGACGCCAATGCCCAGGACACCAAGACCGTGACCTTCACCGACAACGACGGTGAAAAGAGCGTCGCAGTGCCAGCCAAGTCCGTCGTCGCCACCGACAACCGGACTTTTGAAACCCTGGATGCCTGGGGCATCAAGCTCAGCGCCGGCGCAGTTTCCCTGATGCCAGACACCATCTCCTACACCCAGGACAAGGACATCCTGGATCTCGGCAACCACAAGGAGCCAAACCTGGAATCCGTGGTGACCGTGGACCCCGATCTGATCATCAACGGCCAGCGCTTCACGCAGTACGCGGACAAGTTCAAGGAACTCGCCCCCAACGCCACCATCGTTTCGCTGGATCCCCGCGAAGGCGAGCCTTTCGACTCGGAGCTGGAACGCCAGGTCACCACCCTGGGCGACATCTTCGAGAAGCAGGACGAAGCCAAGAAACTCGTCGACGACTTCGAAGCAGCCCAGAAGCGGGTGACCGATGCCTACGACAAGGATGAAACCGTCATGGGCCTGATCGCTTCCGGCGGCGAGCTCGGCTACTCCGCCCCGAGCACCGGCCGCACCGTTGGCCCGATGTTCGACTTCCTGGGCCTGACCCCGGCCCTGGAACTGGAGGAATCCTCCACCGACCACGAAGGCGACGACGTCTCCGTCGAGGCCATCGCCAAGTCCAACCCGGACTGGATCATCGTCATGGACCGCGACGCAGCCGTCGGCTCCGACGGGGAAGAGTACAAGCCTGCCAAGGAACTGCTGGAAAACTCCGAGGCGCTGCAGAATGTCACCGCGGCCAAGGAAGGCCACGTGGTGGTCATGCCAGCCGACACCTACACGAATGAGGGCATCCAGACCTACACCGAATTCCTCAACGAATTCGCTGACGCCCTGGAAGCTGCCAAGTAGCCTCCACGCCTCTGACGCAGTCCTAGTGGCGAAGCCTTGCTTCGGCTTCGCCACTAGAGCTGTCTTCCCACCACACTTTTCACGGCGGCACCATGACAATCACCACCACGCCCGTGCGGACGCAACCCAAGGTCTTCACCGGCAAACTCGCATTAGGCATCCTCGGGGTCCTGCTGCTCCTGGCCCTCTCGCTGTTCACCGGCGTCTATGACATTTTCGGCAAGGACGATGGCGCGCAGATGTTCGCCATCACCCGCATCCCCCGCACCATCGCCCTGGTGCTCGCCGGGGCGGCCATGTCCATGAGCGGATTGGTCATGCAACTGCTGACCCAGAACCGCTTCGTGGAACCGACCACCACCGGAACCACCGAATGGGCGGGCCTGGGATTGCTCACCATGCTGGTGCTCTTCCCTACCGCGAGCCTGCTGGCAAAAATGGGCGTAGCCATCGCCTTCGCCTTCATCGGCACCATGGTCTTCTTCCTGTTCCTGCAGCGCGTATCACTCAAGGCCTCGCTCACCGTCCCGATTGTGGGCATCATGCTCGGATCCGTTGTGGGGGCATTCTCCACCTTCTTGGCGCTGTCCACCGACAAGCTGCAATCGCTGGGCATCTGGATGGCAGGCTCCTTCACCTCGGTGATCCGCGGCCAATACGAAGTCCTGTGGATTGTTGCCCTGGTCGCCGTGGCCATCTACATCGTGGCCGACCGCTTCACCGTGGCCGGGCTGGGCGAAGAGATCGCCACCAACGTCGGATTGAACTACCGCCGGGTGATGCTGCTGGGCACCGCGCTGATCGCCATCGCCACCGGCGTGGTCACCGTGGTCATCGGCAACCTGCCGTTCTTGGGACTGATCGTGCCGAATATCGTCTCGCTGATCCGCGGAGACGACCTGCGCAGCAACCTGCCGTGGGTGTGCCTGCTGGGCATCGCCATCACCACGGTGTGCGACTTGATCGGCCGCACCATCATCATGCCCTTCGAAGTTCCGGTGTCCCTGATCCTGGGCGTGCTCGGCGCGATCGTATTCATTTTCCTTCTGCTGAGGCAGCGCAAAATTGGCTAATCTCGTAACTTCCCCCGTCCTGCCGGCCCACCATCCCGGCCGCTCTTCAGGCCCCTTGCCCAGCGCCAAGGTCCGCAAGCGCTACTGGATCACCCTGGGCATCCTGATGGGCCTGGCCGTGCTCTTCGCCTTCGGCTTGCTGGCTTGGGACAACCCCATGCCGGTGGGCTCCACCGGGTTCTGGGTGATCGCGAAGCTGCGAGCTGGCAATATCCTGACCATGCTGGTCGTGGCCGCCTGCCAGTCCATCGCGACCGTCGCGTTCCAGACGGTCACCAACAACCGCATCATCACCCCGTCCATCATGGGCTTCGAAGCCCTGTACCGGGTGGTGCAAACCGGGGCGGTGTTCTTCCTGGGCGTTGCCGGGATCACCTTCTTCACCGGGGTCAGCCAGTTCATCTTGCAGGTGGCCATCATGGTGGGCCTGTCGGTGGCGCTGTACGGGTGGCTGCTGTCGGGCAAGCTCGGCAATATCCAGATCATGCTGCTGGTGGGCATCATCATCGGCACCGGGCTGGGCTCGATCTCCAGCTTCATGCAGCGCCTGCTGACGCCCAGCGAATTCGATGTGCTCACTGCCCGGCTCTTCGGCTCCATGGCCAATGCGGATATGAGCTACATGCCCGTGGCCATCGGGCTGGTGGTGGTGGCCGGCGGCTGCCTGGTACTGGCTTCCCAGAAGATGAACATCCTGGCCCTGGGCAAGGAAACCACCATCAATCTGGGGATCAACCACCGCAAGGAGGTCATGAAGACGCTGTTCTTCGTCTCCATCCTGATGGCCGTGACTACCGCCTTGGTGGGCCCGCTGACCTTCCTGGGCTTCCTCGTGGCCACCTTGGCCTACCAGCTGGCCGACACCTACGACCACCGCTACATCTACCCGATGTCATTCTTGATCGGCTTCGTCGTCCTGGCCGGCGCCTACTTCATCATGAAGAACGTCTTCTACGCCCAAGGCGTGGTGGGCATCATCATTGAAGCCGTCGGCGGCATCACCTTCCTGATCTTCATCCTGCGAAAGGGCCGACTGTGATTACCCTCAACGCCGTCAGCAAGAACTACAGCTCCACCGTGGCCATCGGCCCGGTCACCCTTGAAATCCCCAGCGGCGGGCTCACCGCCCTGGTCGGTCCCAATGGCGCCGGCAAGTCCACGATGCTCACCATGGTCGGACGCCTGCTGGGCATCGACGAGGGAAGCATCGAAGTCGCCGGCTACGACGTCACCAAAACCAATTCCAAGGACCTGGCGAAGATCGTGTCGATCCTGCGCCAGGAAAACCACTTCGTCACCAGGCTGACGGTGCGCCAGCTGGTGGGTTTCGGCCGCTACCCGCACTCCAAGGGCCGGCTGAACCAGGCCGATGAGCAGATCATCTCGCGGTCCATCGACTTCCTGGACCTCGGCGAGCTGGAAGGCCGCTACCTCGATGAGCTCTCCGGCGGCCAGCGGCAGCGCGCCTACGTGGCCATGGTGCTGGCCCAGGATACCGATACGGTCCTGCTGGATGAGCCGCTGAACAACCTGGACATGAAGCATTCGGTCATCATGATGCAGCACCTGAAGCGCGCCGCTGCGGAACTGAATCGCACCATTGTCATCGTGCTGCATGACATCAATTTCGCTGGGCACTATGCCGACTACATTTGCGCCATGAAGCACGGCAAGGTCGTGCAGTTCGGCACCCCCGGGCAGATCATGCAGGACGAGATCCTCACCGAGGTGTTCGAGACCCCGGTGAGCGTCATCCCCGGCCCCAACGGACCGTTGGCGGTGTACTACTAGCCTTTCAGCGAGGCCCCGCCGCAGATGGTCAGGACCTGGCCGGTGATCGACTTGCCATGCGCCCCGCCGAGGAACAGCACCAGCGCGGCAACATCAGCCGGGTCCACCAGCGCGCCCAAGGGCGGGGTGACCGGCGGGACTCCGGCACGACGCGGATCCACCATCATCGGGGTGTTGGTCGGCCCCGGCGCCACCACGTTGCAGGTGATGCCGCGAGGAGCCAGCTCCATGGCCCAGCTGCGCGAGAGCCCGGCGAGCGCCGACTTGGTGGCGGCATACTGGCTCTTTCCGGCCACACCGGTCATGGTGCGGCTGCCGATCAGGATGATCCGCGAGCCATCAGCCATCTTCGGCGCCAAGGCATTGACCAGCACCATCGGTGCCTGCACATGCACCGCATGCATCGCGGCCAGGTCGTCGGCCTTCAGCTCGCCCAGCGCACCGGTGGCCATGAACCCGGCGGCGTGCACGAATAGATCCGGGGCTTCGATCTGCTCCGCGGCTGCCTTCACCTGGGCCAGGTCGCCCAGGTCGATGCCGAGCCAGCTGAACCGGTTGTCCTCCAAGGACGGAGCACGGCGGCTGAGCCCCAGGACTTCAAATCCCGCATCCAGCAAGGCCTTGGCGATGGCTTCCCCGATGCCCGAGCTGACCCCGGTCACCAGCGCGCTAGGCATCGGCGCCGCCATCCTGGGCACCGACCCACGATGGGTCGATGCGCACATACTTGATGGCTTGGCGGAAGTAGGTATAGGCCAAATGCAAGGCCCCATCCTGTCCTTCATGGATCGAAGGGTAGGAGAATTCCCGATTCAACCCTTCACGCGAATTGTTGGACAGGCAGTAGCCGTCGCCGACTTCCAGGTTGCGGCGCTCTGGCCAGCTGCGTCCCTGGTCCGAGGAGATCGCCACGGTCAACGGCGCACGCGGGGTGCCCCAGAAGGCCTTGCGCTCAGCGCCGTCCTGGGTGGGCACCGGTTCAAAGGCCACCGGTCCGTCCACCGAAGAATCCAGCCCCTCGTCATCGATCTCATCGTAGAGCGAGAGCCGGCGCTCGGTGTGCTCGTCGGCTTGCGAGTGGTTGTAGATCAGCGCCAGGCGTCCATCTCCCAGGGCAACGAACTGGATCGAGGAATTGTTGTTCGGCAGTTCGGTGGCCTCGGGAACACTCCAAGTCACCCCGCCATCTTCGGAACGCGATGCATAGATCCAGTCGGCCCAGCGGCTGCGGTACAAGGCCAGCAGGCTGCCATCGGCGAGCGCGGCGACATTCATGTGCACGCACCCGGTGGACCCCTCGATGATCTGCTCGCTCCAGGTCGCCCCGCCGTCTGTGGAGACCATCAGGGCGGAGTCATCAAAGTCCCCCACCCACTTCTGCCCGGGAACCGTGGCACAGCGGAAGATCGGAATCATCAGCCGCTCCCCCACCTGCACCGGCGGCTGCCGGACGAAGACGCCGCCGTGCTCGGTGGCCGCGAAGAGGGTTTCGGGCTCGGACCAGTTCTGCCCGTCATCCGTTGAAATCCGGCGGCGCACCTCGGAGGTGTCCTGGTTGCCCGCATGCTGGGCGGTGTAGATCAGCCACAGTTCTTCGCCGTGGCGGTACAGGATGGGATTCTGCTCGGAGCGGGTCGAATCGGAGGACAGCTGCTGCGCTGTTGACCAGCTCCTGGCCCATTGCCCATCGGCCAGGCGCTGGAGGGTGGAAAAGTAGATGCTGATATCTGCCACCCCCTCCTGCGTTCCGCCGAACCAGACGCAGCCCAGGTCCCCGTTGCCCAGGGTCATCAGGTTGGCGGCGTGGGATTGCACGGTGGGCGCGGGCAGGTAGGCGTAGGCCAGCGAGCTGTCCTCGTGGACGTGCCCGTCCGGGGTGATGGTGGAAAATTCAGTCACCGACATTCTCTGATTCCTTGCTCTTGAATGCTTGCTAGGAGCGAGCCTGCTGCAGGTGCGCAGCGGCCGTTGCTTCCAAATGGGTCAGGTCCGAGGCCACGGTGGCAAAGGTGTAGCCCTCGCCCAGCCGCTGGTTGGCCAGTTCACCGTTGGCGTTGTGGATGCCTGCGGCAATGCCGGCCTGCTGCGCGGCGGCACTGACGCGCTTGAGCGCTGCTTCGAATTCGTCCTTGATGGCCGGATCGCCGGGGAAGGCCGCTCCGATGGCCAAGGCGAGGTCGCTTGGTCCCACATAGAGCCCGTCCAGTCCTTCCACGGCCGCGATGTCCTCGACGTTCTCCAGGCCGCCGGGGGTCTCGATCATGGCGAAGACCATGGTGGTGGCATCGGATTCTGCGGGCACCGGGCCCACGCGCAGCGCCGAACGCATGGGGCCGTAGGAGCGGATGCCGTGCGGTGGGTACTTGGCGGCCTTCACCGCTTCGGCCGCGTCTTGCGCGTTATTCACCAGGGGCACGATGACAGCCACCGCCCCGGCATCCAGCGCCTTGCCGATCGCGGTGGCGTTGTTGGCTTCTACACGGACCACGCCGGCGGCCTGGGCGGATGCGTCAATGGCCATCAGCCCGGTGAGCATCCCGTTGTATCCGAGCAGGCCATGCTGCGCGTCGAGGGCGACATAGTCATAGCCCAGGCGGGCGATGCGCTCGGTGGAGACCGGCGAGTCGAGCACCACCCAGTAGCCGACGGCTGGTTCACGTTCACGGATCTTGCGGGCGAATTCGGTGGCAACTGCTGAAGTCATGGTGTGGGGATCTCTTTCTGGTTAGCGGTTGTAGGCGGGCATCGGGCCGTGCAGCGAGGCGGTGGCAGCGGCGGCCGCCTCGGCCAGTCCTTGCTCCAGCGGCCCCCTGTTGATGGCGGCAATGTTGGATTCGAGCTGGCTGGCCTTGGACCCGCCAAGCAGCAGCGCGTCGACTCCCTGATGGTAGGCCAGCCAGCGCAAGGACAGCTCGATCAGCGTGATGCCAGCCTCGTTGGCCAAGGTGCTCAGCGCTTCGATGCCCTTGAACAGCTCTTCGTCCCAGTAGCGTTCGGTGTACATGCTAGCCAGCCGGGAGCTGCCGAAGCGACCTTCTGCCGGTTGCTGTCCGAAGCTGTGGCGCCCGGTGAGCAGGCCGCCGCCCAAGGGGTTGTACACCATGGTCTGCACGCCATTGGCTTGGGCAAAGGGCAGGTATTCGGTTTCGATGCGCCGTGCCACCAGGTTGTACAGCTGCTGGGCTACCACGGGCTTCGGCGCGCCGACGGCCTCGGCGATGTGGCTGGCCTGGGCCACCTGCCAGGCGGCGAAGTTGGAGACGCCCAGGGACAGGATCTTGCCTTCCTGGTGCAGCTTGGCTACTTCGCCCAGCGTGTCCTCCAATGAGGTGGAGTAGTCCGGCTGGTGCAGGTAGAACAGGTCCAAGCGGTCCGTCTTCAACCGGCGCAGCGACGCCTCAACGCTTCGGCGCACGGCTGCCGGCGAGAGCAGCGCGTCATCCCCGGCATCAGCGTGCGGCATGCCCGCCTTGGAAGCCAGGAACACCGAATCACGCTTGCCTTCCAATAAGGTGGCCAGCAGTTCTTCGGTGGCACCGGCCACATAGGCATTGGCCGTGTCGATATGGGTGATTCCCGCATCGAGTGCCGCATTCAGCATGGCCTCGCTGGCTTGGGCATCCGCGGTATCCCCGAAGGTCATGGTGCCCAGGACTAATTCGGCTGGCTTCTTCTGGTTCATTCTCTTCTATTCCTTGCTCGTCGTGTGCGTTGCTAGCTGGTGAGCCCAGCCAGAACATGGCGCGGTTTCACGCCGTCCATCACGCTGGGGTCCAGGGCTGCTCGGCGCAGTGTGCGCGTGTATTCTTCCACCGGCGTGGTCAGCACCTGTTCGGTGGTGCCGAATTCGACCAGTTTCCCGCGTTGCATCACCATCACCTGCCGACTGATTTCCTGCACCACACCGAGGTTGTGGGTGATGAAGACGTAGGAGATGCCGGTATCGGCCTGGATTTCGGCGAGCAGCTTGAGCACCTGGGCCTGCACCGAGACGTCCAAGGCGCTGGTGGCTTCGTCACAGACCAGCAGTTCGGGTTTCGAGGCCAGCGCCCGGGCGATGCCGATGCGTTGGCGCTGGCCCCCGGAGAATTCATTGGCGCGCTTGTGCAGCGCGCTCTCGGGCAACCCGACCCGGTCCAGCAGCCGCTTGGCTTCCCGGGTGCGTTCGCGCGGTGTTCCCTCCTTGTGGATCCGCAGTGGCTCGGTGATGATCTGCTCGGCGCTATGGCTGGGATCCAGGGAACCGTAGGGGTCCTGGAAGACCATCTGGAACTTGCGCCGCAGGGGACGGAGCTGCTTTTCATTCAGCGACACCAAATCGGTGCCGTCAAGCAGGATCTGCCCCCGGGCGGGCTTGATCAGCCGCATGATGGACTTGGCGATGGTCGACTTGCCGCAGCCTGATTCGCCCACGACGGCCAGGGTCTGGCCACGCTGCACGTCGAAGGACACATCATCGACGGCGCGGAACAGGCCATCACGGGTGGGGTATTCAACGGTCAGGTTCCTGACCGAGAGGAACGGTGCTTGCTGGTTCATGATGCTCCCTTGGATGCCAACGATGTTTCGTCCCACTCCCCGAGCCGCGGCACGGCCGCAAGCAGTGTGCGGGTGTATTCTTCGGCCGGCGCGTCAACGATTTGCGCTGCCGCGCCGGACTCGACGAACTGGCCGGACTTCATCACATGAATAGTGTCGGAAACCAGCCGTGCGACGCCAATGTCGTGCGTAATCATCAGTACCGAAATCCCTCGGCGCTGCTGCAGTTCCAGCAGCAGATCCAGGATTCCCGCCTGGACTGTGACGTCCAAGGCGCTGGTGGGTTCGTCCGCGACCAGCAGTTCCGGCTCGCTGGCCAGCGCGATGGCAATGAGCACCCGCTGCAGCATGCCACCGGAGAGCTGGTGCGGGAACTTCTTCAGCTGCTCTTCCACCCGGGGGATGCGCACCTGCTCCAGTAGCTGAACGGCCTTGCTGTGCATCTGCTGCTTGCCGGTGATGCGCCCGGCCACCTTGATCGCTTCGCGCAGCTGCGAGCCGATGGTTGCCACCGGGTTCAGTGCGGTCATCGGATCCTGCGGGATCAGCGCCAGGCCGCGGCCGCGGAACTTGGTGATGGCTTTCGGGTTGGACAGGATGTCCTCGCCCTTGATGGCTACCTGTCCGGAGAGCGCCGCCAAGCCTGGGGGCAACAGCTGCAGCAGGCCCATGGCGGTGGTGGATTTGCCGGAACCGGATTCACCGATGATGGTCACGGTTTCTCCGTGGCCAATGCGGAAGCTGACGTTGTTGACCGCCTTGAACACGCCGTTGTCGGTCATGAGTTCAACGCTGAAGTTCTTCACTTCCAGCACTGCGGTGTTCTGTTCGCTCATCACTTGCCTTCCTTCCTTGGGGTGCGCCGCAGGTTGCCGTCGCGCAGGGCGTCACCGAGCAGGTTGACCCCGACCACGAGAACCACAATGAATAGGCCCGGCAGGGTCACCATCCACCATGAGGTGGTGATGTAGTCCTGGCCATCGGAGATCAGCCTGCCCCAGGTGGAGAAGGGACGCTGCGGTCCGGCGCCAAGGAAGGACAGGGCGCTTTCCAGCAGCACTGCCTGCGCCAGCAGGAGCAGGATGACCAGGCTGGCTTGCTTGAAGACGTTGGGGATCACGTGCTGGGCCAGGATGTGCAGCTTGGGCAGGCCCAGGGTCCTGGCCGCATCCACGTAGGGCTTTTCGCGTTCCACCAGCACCAGCGAACGGGTCAGGCGCGCCACTTCGGGCCACTGGGCAATGGCGATCACGCCGGTGATCACGGGAATCGAGGGGCCGAAGAGGGCCACGACCAGCAGCAGCATCATCAGCAGCGGCAACGACAGCTGGGCTTCAAGCAGGCGGGAGATGATCACATCGGCCCATTTGCCGTAGAAGCCGGCAATGGATCCGAGGATCACGCCCACCGCACCGGAGACGACCACGGCGAGCACGCCGATCATCAGCGAGGTCTGTCCTCCGAACAGCACGCGGGAAAGCAGGTCGCGTCCCAATTGGTCGGTGCCGAACAGGTGCCCGTCAACCAGCGGAGCCAGGCGCCGCGCGCCCAGGTCCTGCATATTCGGGTCCGCGATGGGCAGCAGGTTGGCCAGGGCGATGGGCACGACCACCAGCAGTGTCAGGATGGTGCCCAACCAGAGCTTGATGCGCGTTGAGCGGGCTCGCCGGGCCGCCGATGACTTCCTGGCCAGCTCCTTGGTGACCGCCGAACGGCGGACCGGCTCCGGGGCTTGGGTGGGGTTCTGGATGGTGGTGCTCATGCCGAAGCTGCCTTTCCGAGGCGGACCCGTGGGTCCAGCAGTGGGTAGGCCAGGTCGATCAGCAGCTGGACGGCAACGGCCAGCAGGGCGGTGATCAGCACGGTGGCCTGGATCAGGGGGTAATCGCGCGTTTCCAGCGCGCGGACAATCAGCGAACCGACGCCGGGCCAGCCGAAGACCACTTCGACAACCACCACGCCGTTGAGCATCGCCGCGAACCGGGTGCCCAGTGCGGTGAAGACCGGGATCCCCGCGTTGCCCAGTGCGTAGCGCCAGGTCAGCGTGCGTTCACTGACACCGCGGGAGCGGGCGATGGTGAGATACGGGGCGTTGAAGTTGGTGACCATCTCGCGTTTGACCATGCGTGAGACCAAGGCGATCTGCAAGATGGCGACAGTGATGGTCGGCAGGACCAGGCCACCCCAGGTGGTGAAGCCGGAGGCCGGGAACAGCGGGATGATCACGGAGAATCCGGTCAGCAGCATGATGCCGGTCCAGAAGTCGGGCATGGACTGCCCGGCGATGGTCAACACGTTCACGCCCAGTTCAGCATCGGTATCCGCACGACGGGCCATCCACATGCCCAGCGGGATCGCGACCAGCGCTGCCAGCAGGATGGAGCTGGTGGCCAGGGTCAGGGTGTAGGGCAGGCGGTCCATGACCACCTGCACCGCCGGGGCCTGGAAGGAATAGGACTGGCCGAGGTGGCCGGTGAACAGCTGGCCGAGGAAAATCACGTACTGCTGCAATAGCGGCTTGTCCAAGCCGAACTGCTCACGCACAGCAGCCAGTTGCTCATTGGTGGCCAGCGGGCCGGCGAAGGAGGCCGCCGGGTCGCCCGGCGCCATGCGGATGAGCAGGAAGACGACGGAGACGGTGAGGAATACCGTCAGCAGTCCCTGACCGATACGCTTGGGTAGATAGGTCAACACAGCTCAGCTCTCCAATCCAACACGAGCCAGCGGATAGGCGTTGGCGGCGGATAGTTCCAGGTTTTGCACGCGGTTGCGGCGGGCAAGAATTGATTTGGGGGTGAAGGCCCAGGCGCAGGGCCAGGTGTCCCAGACGGCTTTCTGAGCTTCTTCCAGGTAGGCGGTGCGCTTGGCTTCGTCGACTTCGGAGGCGGCGCGCACGATCTTGCGTTCGACGCTGGGAATGACGTAGCCCTGGTAGGTGTCGCGGGTCTTTTCCTTTTCCGCGGTCCCGGCGTACATGCCCTGCAGCATCGTGATGGCCAGGCCGGTGGGGCTGGAGAAGCCGTTGCCGAGCAGGTCCCAATCCCCCTCCTTGCCCTGGCGCCACTGCAGGATGTTGCCACCGGGCTCGAATTGCTGCAGCTCGGTGGTCACGCCGATGTCGCCCAGCATCTGCACCAGGGCTTCCATGATGGCGGTATCCGAAGGGAATTCGCCGGTCTCCCAAATGATCTTGAGCTTCAGGTTCTCCACCCCCAGGTCCGAGAGCATCGACTTGGCCTTGCCCGGATCGTAGATGTAGTCGCCGGTCTTGGCGAACCCGGACAGGCTGGTCGCGGTGACCCCCTGGGCTTGCTCCACGGTGTCGATCAGCACATCGTGCACCAGGGACTTGCCGTCCACGGCGAAGGAGAGGGCCTGGCGCACCTTGGCATCGGAGAGCGGGTGGGACTTCGGTTTGCGGAAGTTGTAGAAAATCTGGTTCAAGCGCAGCGAGGAGGCGGTTTCAATGCTGACTCCCGGAAGGCCCTGGAGCTGCTCCATGGAGTTCGGCGAGATGGAGTCGATGACATCGACCTCGCCACTGCGCAGCGCAATCACGCGGGAGGATTCTTCTGGCAGGAAGCGCACGTTGACCTGGCGAATCGGCGCAGGTTCGCCCCAATAGTTCTCGTTTTTCACCAGGGTGTAGGTTCCAGCTCCGCGGTCGTAGGACTGCACGAGATAGGGTCCGGTGCCCACGCCGGTCTGCAATTCCTCGGCCTTGTTGTCTTCGGCGGGCGAGATCAGGATCAGTGCCATCAGGGCATCCAGGATGGGAATCGGCCCCTTGGAATCCAGGTGGAACGTGCGGGCATCGACTTCGGTGACCATGGGGAACTCCGGGAAGAAGCTGGCGACGAAGGAGCCTTGCACCTTGGAGTACATTTCCAGGGCGGTGGCAACGTCCTTCGGCTTGACTGCGCGCCCGTCCGAGTAGGTGATGCCCTCGCGCAGCTTGACGGTCCAGCGCGTCGGCGAGGTCATTTCCATGGATTCGGCGAGCATGGGAATCGGCGCGATGTCCGGTCCGATGGCGGTCAGCCCCTCGCGCACCGACCGCTGGACCGTCACCGCGGCATCAAACTGGTTGAGCTTGTTATCCAGCGATACCAGAGAACGGTTCAGGGCCAGGGTCAGCGTATCCTTGCCCGGCAACCCGGTGGGCCCTGCGCACGCGGTGGCGCTGACTCCCACTGCAGCAAAGATCCCGGCGGCGCCGGCCAGCTTGAGCAGCTGGCGTCGCGACATCCCAGGAGCTGAGAATCTTGCGGTCATCTTCGACCTCCCAATCGACTTTTCTGGAGCGCTTCGCCCCAGGTGATTCAAGGGCCATACACTCTCCGTGGTGTGTAACTCATGTCACTTTGTCACGATTGCGCGAAATGCGCAATAGGCATAGCGCATTTCGCGCAACTATGTCATGATGACTCCAGAAGCACACGGAGTCCCGGGACAGCCCGGGACGAGACCCAAGGAGGTGACAAGCACCCAAATGACCAATAACCACGCGGATTTCCTGATTCTCGCCGACGATTTCTCCGGCGCTTGCGAAGTGTCCTTGCCGTGGAGCGAGCACGGATTTTCGACCCGGATTTCCCTTGACGACGACGGCGCCACTTCGCAGAACACGCACCAGGCGATTGTCATCGATACCAACAGCCGCTATCTCGAACCGGCCGACGCGTACCATCGCATCCAGGCCCTCTGCCACGCTCAGCCGGCCGGGACCACCATCTTCAAGAAGATCGATTCCCTCTGGCGCGGCAACCTCAACGCAGAACTCGCGGCCCTGGCCCGCCAGGGGCACACGCTGATTATTGCCGGTGCACTGCCGCACTTGAACCGCACCGTGGCCAATGGACGCCCGCTGATCAATGGCCAACCGCTCTCGTCCACCGACGCCTGGCAGGTCGAGGCGGCCCAAGCCCCCGAAACAATCGCCGAACTGCTCAGCGACCTGGAAGCAACCAGCATCCCGAGCCCCGCCACCCTGGGCCCGGTCGAGAATTTCGCGCAGCGGCTCGCCCTGGCGGCCAGCACCCATTCCGCCGTCATCGTGGACTGCGCCACCGAAGCCGACCTGCAGGCCATCGCAGCAACCTGGCTGGAGCTGCGGGCGGAGAACACGCCGGCATTCCAGCACAGCATCCTGGTAGGCACCGGCGCCTTGAACGCTGCGCTGGCTGGCACGCTGGCAGCAACGGGCGCAGGCACCGCTGGGGGCCGGGTGCCAGGCCAGGCAGAGATCGATGCAGGTCCTCGCCACATCCTCGGCGTGGTTGGCTCGGCCTCCGGACCGGCCGGAGAGCAGCTCGGGATTGCCGGCAAAGCCGGGATTCCCTGCGGCGAAACCGCGCACGAGCTGCCAAGCCCCGCGCCCGGAGAGCCGGTGATCCTGCACGCAACGCGCACCAGGACCGAACCTGCGGCAGCACTGGCCGAACTCCGGTCGCAGGCGGCCGAATTCCTGCTGGCGCACCCGGACGCAGACCTCTTCCTGACCGGTGGCGAAACCGCCCGGGCCGTGCTCGATGACCTCGGCATCAGGTCGCTCACCCCGCTGAAGCAGCTGGAACCCGGTGTGGTCATCTGCCGCACCGCCCACGGCCGGCTGGTCGGGAGCAAACCCGGCTCCTTCGGCAGCCCCCGCATACTCACCCACGCATTAGCCACCCTGCGCACATTACGCGCCCCTCTCTCACAGGAGCCAGAATCCATGAGCACTACCACCCTAGATACCCGCCCATTCATTGCCGTAACCATGGGAGACGGATCCGGTGTCGGCCCGGAGGTCACCGTCGGCGCCCTGGTTGATGCCAACGCCTACGAGATCAGCCGCCCGATTGTCATTGGCGATTGCCACCGCCTGGCCCTGGGCGCCAAGGCACTGGGCCTGGATGTCGAGATCGTGGAAATCACCGAGGTCTCCCAGGCCGAATTCACCCCAGGGCGCATCAATGTCATCGACCCCCATCTGCTGTCCGACGATCTTGAATGGGGCAAGGTTTCGGCAGAAGCCGGCAACGCCGCCTACCACTACATCCGCATTGCCTGCGAGCTGGGCATGCGCGGTGAGGTCCAGGGCATCTGCACCGCGCCGCTGAACAAGGCCGCCCTGCATGAAGCCGGCCACATCTACCCGGGGCACACCGAATTGCTCGCCCACTTCATGGGCATTGAAGAAGTATCGATGATGCTCTCCACCCCCAAGGTCAAGGTCATCCACGTGACCACCCATATCGGCCTGATCGATGCGATCAAGAAAATCGAGCCGGGCCTGGTCGAGCGCACCGTCCGCCGCGGCCATGAGGCCTTGGTCCGCGCCGGCAATCCGAATCCGAAGATCGGTGTCTGCGCCATCAACCCCCATGCCGGGGAAAACGGCCTCTTTGGCTACGGCGAGGAGGAGAAGAAGATCATTCCCGCGCTGCAGCAGCTGCAGGCCGACGGCATCAACGCCATTGGCCCCCTGCCGGCCGACACCGCATTCTTCCTGGCAGGACGCGGCGACTACGATCTGATTGTGGCCATGTACCATGACCAGGGCCACGGCCCGGTGAAGGTCCTGGGCATCGAGGCCGGCGTGAACATCACCGTGGGCCTGCCCGTCATCCGCACCTCCGTGGACCACGGCACGGCCTTCGATATTGCCGGCAAGGGCATCGTGGAAGTAGGCAGCATGATCGAGGCCCTGCAGCAGTCGGTGAACCTGGCGTCGATCCCGGTTAAGTAAACGAATGGTTCCATTCTCGATACACTCGGCGTAGTAGCTTCACCGATCCAGGAAGGGAAAGGGGCTCCATGTCAACCAGCGCCAAGGTACGCCAAGGGCAAATCCTCGAGCTGGCCCATACCAGCGGGTTGGCCAGCGTCGAGGAACTTTCCGAACGTTTCGGTGTCACCGCTTCGACGATCCGCCGGGATCTCTCCCGGTTGACCGAAGAAGGCAAGATCGCCCGCACCTACGGTGGCGCCATGCCGCTGACCGCGCCGGTGATCGAGTCCACCTTCCGGCAGCGCAACCTCCAGAACGCGGACGCGAAGAATGCCATCGGGCGCAAGGCGCGCGCAATGGTGGCCGAGGGGCAAACCATCCTGCTTGATTCGGGATCAACCATCGCGTCCCTGGCCCATGAACTGCGCGACGCCAGCGATCTGACCGTGGCCACCACTTCGCTGGTGGTGGTGGAGGAACTGGCCGAAGCCGAGTCGGTGCACGTTGAATGCCTCGGGGGAACCCTGCGCCATCGCAGTGCGGCGTTCGTTGGCCCGCTGGCCGAGTACAGCTTGGAACGCATGAGTTTCGACTCCGTCTTCCTTGGTGCCGATGCGGTCACGCCGGACGCCATCTGCGAGGCCGACCTGGTGCAAACCCGCCTCAAGGAGAAAATGGCGTCACGGGCGCAGCGCGTCTTCGTGCTTGCCGATAGCACCAAGCTCAACCAGCATCCCTTCCACGCATGGGCCAAACTGCCCGAAGGCTGGACGCTGATCACCGATGCGCAGGCCAGTACCGGCCAACTCGCGCCTTTCAGGGAAGCCAGCGTCGAGGTCATCGTCGCGGGCTGATCCCGGGACCCATCACCCGCGCCGCTGAAGGCACCGCCCAGCTGGAACATGCGAGCATTCCAGAACACGCAGCAGCGGGCGGGATCCGAGGATCCCGCCCGCTGCTTGAAGTCCTAGTGGCGCTTTCCGGTCACCCAGCCCCAGACGATCAATACGAGCAGCGCACCTCCAATGGCCAGCAGCCAGGTAGACAGCGACCAGAACTGGCTCACGCCGACACCGAAAATTGCCGACCCGATCAGGCCTCCGAGCAGCGCGCCGACGATGCCCAGCAGGAGCGTCGCCAGCCAGCCGCCGCCCTGCTTCCCGGGCTTGATGGCCTTGGCGATCGCTCCAGCGATGAGGCCGAGGATGATCCAGCCGATAATTCCCATTTGTTCTTGCTTTCCCGGTGTTACGGCACGCTCAGCGTGCCGCTAGTAATTTGCTCTTGCTCTCCCAGGACGGCTCAGATGAGCACGGCCTTTTGCGGATCCTGTTTTTCCGGCTTCTGGAAACTGAAGGAAACATGCTTGCTGGCGAAGGGCACGCCCAGCACCATTTCGATGTCCGGGATGACGCGCCCGTTGACCAGGTCGATGCCGCGATTCGCCGGAGCGTCGGCACGCAAGGTGAACCGTGCATACAACACAGGTTCGCTGGCGTTGCCACCGATCTGGACATTCGCATCCACGATTTCCGGTTGCGTTTGCGCGGCAGTTTCCACAGCCTTGGCTATGACCGAAGTTTCGATTTCACTAACTCCCTCGGAGCTCGATGCGTACCTGAATTCATGCGCCGAGGGGCGGCGCGGAATGGCGGTGATCAGCACGGCCAACGAGAGCACCATGCCGAGCAGCCCCAGGGCCACTCCCATCGGCACCAGATACTTCTGGCCGATCGGCAGGCTGCTGCCAATCCGTGCTTGGGCCAGGCTGGCGCTCCCGCCCAGCCCCCACCAGACCGCGGCCAGCCCCAGGCAGCCGGCGGCCAGCAGCACCAGGCCGAGGACCGCCAGGATCAGTCGCTGGCGCACCACATGCGTTCTGAACATTTCCTAGTTCCCTCCTCGCCGCTGCACCGAGACCTTGATCTTGGGAGCGCGGCGCAATGGCAAGCCATCGATCACCCGCTGCACCCGGGCCTGCGCGTTATCCCGTACGCGCTGCACCGAGTGGGCAGGAGTCTGCACCCTCACGTGCACCAGGCCGGGGCTGGTTATCACGCTCGCCCGGGTCACCGAATCAGTTCGTTCAACCTCATGTCCCACCAAGGCTGATATTCCACGGCATGAGATCGCCTGTTCCGACCCGGCAGCGGGATCATCGCTGGTGAGCAGGATGCTCTGCCGGCGCCCCGGAAGGAGCGCACTGAACATCAGCAGCAGACCGAGCACCGCGAGGACCACCATGGCGATCACAGCCAGGGGGTCAGTGAAGTGCATGTTGCTGACCGTGCTGATGCCCTGCTCGGCGGCCCCGGGCCACTGGCCGGTGGCCAAGCGCAGGATGCAGGCTAGCGCCACGAGTGTGCTCGCAGTCAGCACCAAGGCAAAGCTCACCATCAAGGCCAGCGTCCGGGCACTGCGGACATGCCAGAACCTGTTCATCTCAGCCTCCTGTTTCCCGTTCCTTCTTCCGGCGCCGACATCCAGCTCACCCGGATATCGACTTGCACCTGCTCAACCCCGAGGAATTGGTGCAGGTCGGCGGCGACCATGTTCCGCACGTCTTCGCAGGCCTGCTGGACATTGCTCGGGTAGCTCAGGCCCAGGTCCAGGCCGATCACCACCGTTTGTCCCAGCACCTCGGCTTTGGCCTTGGGCCGGCGATCAAAATCCTTGTATTTCCCCAGCCCCAGGATTCCTCCGGCGGCCGCCCCGACCACCGGGACCTTGTAGGCGGCCTGGGCGGCGATCTTTGAGTAGACGGCCGTGTTCACCGTGGTGCGTCCACGGTTCAAGGACAGCTGTGCCATCTGCGTCACCGCCGGCGTTTGCTGAACACTTGGCCAAGATCAACCCTGTCCTGCAAGAGCCAGCCCACCGCGGCACCCACGATGGAAAAGAAGGCCACCACGATGAACTGGGTGAATGATCCGAAGGCAATCAGCAGACCGGCCAGGCAGCCTATCGCCAAACCCCACTTGACGTGCAACATGTTCTGCTCCTTAGATGCGGACCGTTATTTCAGGCCGTCGCGGGTTTCGGTGTCGTCGTCATCGTCCTCGGGCAGGTGCACGTCGGTGACATCGACGTTCACTTCGATCACTTCCAGCCCGGTGGCCCGCTCCACCTGGGTGACGATATTGGAACGGATCTCATCGGAAACCTCGACAATCGAGAATCCGTAGGCGACAACGATGGACACGTCGATGGCGGTCTGCTGCTCGCCCTTTTCGACGCTCACTCCCCCGGCGGTATTGGCTTGGGCGCCGGGAATGCGCTCGGCCAGCGAGTTGAAGGTGCGGCGTGCGGCATTGCCCATCGCATAGACGCCAGGCACTTCCCGGGTTGCGACGCTGGCAATTTTCTGGACGACGCGGTCCTCGATGGTCGTCTTGCCCAGCTCGGTATGCAGCGGGCCGCGCAATTCCGTGCTGGCCTGCTGCTCCGTTGCGGCTTTCGCCTTGGCCTGGCGCTCCAGCTCCTCGCCGGTTGGCTTGACGATTGGTCCTTGTGAATCGTGCTGTGACATGACTGCGTCTCCTCGTACTTTGAAGGGATCTCTTGTGTCTTACACTCATACAGACGAGATCTTGTTTGAAATCATCACACAATTTTAATGTGATATAGATCACTTAAGGAGAGTTGCTTGGATTCACCCCGGTTGACCGGCTTGGTGGGCCGCTCCCTGGAGGGCGATCCCGAGGCCTTTGGCGAGCTCGTGACTTTGCTGACCCCGGGACTGCGCCAATACTGCAAGACGTTCTTCAGCAGCTGGCACGATGCCGAGGATGCGACACAGGATGCCTGGATCCGCGCCTGGCAATCCTTGGGCTCGCTGCGCGACCGTTCGGTTTTCAAGACCTGGCTCTTCCGGCTGGCACGAAATATTTGCCTCGACCGCATTCGCCAACGTGCGAATGACCAGCAATCCGTGGATGATAGGGTGCTGGAGCAAACCCCCGTTCCCGACAGGGAGCTGCCCGAGAACCTGGCCCTGCAGCGCGGAGAGGTTGACGATGCCTGGGCCATCATCAATGGATTGCCATCGGCACTGCGCCAGACATTCGTGCTGATTGCGCTCCAAGGCATGAGCTACAAGGAAGCGGCTCTGGTCACCAACGTTTCAGAATCGACTGTGCGAGGACGCCTTGCACGGGCACGCAATGCAATCAGCGAGGCTGTGTCATGAATATTCTTCCCTGTGGGCGTTCCGCCGAAGACGTCGCACTCAAGCTGGATGAGCCAGCCGACGTGCATGAATTGCAGTGCCAGTGGTGCCATGCCGAACGCCAGCGGCTCAAGGATCAAAACAGCTTCATTACCCACCTGCTGGAATCCTCGACACCTCAGCATGAACCCCAAGCCGTTTCGGACAGCGTCCTGGGAAAAATCTCCCAATTGATTCCGCGTCAGAAGCTCTGGGACGTCCAAGATGCCTCAACGGGTGCACACACACGTCTGTCGTCATTGGACATCGTCAAGGCCATTCGGCGGGTTTTCGCCGAAGCAACCACGATTCAGCTGAACTACACCGAAATCAAGGCCACCGACACCGGAGCCCCGCATCGTCAATGGAACGTGCAATGCTGGATCAGCATGGCCGAGGAAACATCGGTGCCCGTGATCGAGAAGGAAGTCCTGGACCTGGTCCGGGAGGCCATCACCCCGCTGTTTGCCTGGAATGAGGTGGTGGTCGACCTGGTGGTCGAGGATCTGCACGGCCGACCCATCGAATCAGTGACCTTGCGGGAAGAAGGCTAGCCGGCACGCGGGCGCCGGCGGGCGGAACGGGCAGCCAGCCCTGAACGCCAAGCACCCCTGCGCCATGGCAGAAAAGTGCCATCCGCACTGCATGATCCATGCACTGCGGATGGCACTTTTCTTGACGCTTCGTAGCCAGCCGCGCAGGAAATCATGCGCGGCGTGCTGAGGGACTACTTCTCAGCCGGCGCTCCCTCTTCGAACTCCGAACGGAGCCACTCCTCTTCATCATGGCTCAAGTTCGTGTGGATCAATTCCACGTCGGTCCCCTTGAAGGCCTCGGCCACGCGGCCGGTGACGCCGCGGGAGGACAAGACGAATAGCGCGGAGGTGCCGGGAACGATCTTGTCGCGCGTTTCCTTGATGAAGGAGTCATCGATGCCCACGTCGCCCAGCGAACCATTGAGGGCACCGAGCGCTGCACCCATGGCCGCACCCAGCAGCGGGACGAAAAACAGCAAGCCGAAGAGGAAGCCCCAGAATGAGCCTCCTCCTCGGCTTCTTATCGTTCTATTCCCAGTACAGCACAGCGGCACCGTGGAAGCGAATATGCGCTTGTCGTTCATGGTCACGCAGGATGCATCGGGCATCCGGTGCGCCGGGTGCTGCGGGGTCTTCTACACAGAAAGTGCAGCCACTGAGGTGCTCCTTTGGAATTAATTGGGAATTACTTTAATCACGAATCTAGTCATCAACGGCTTGAGGTAAAGCAGTTTAGACAGAGACTTCCTTTCAATTAACAGGGAATTGAAAAATTCATCTGAAAAGGCCTCGATCTAATCGAAGAGCGCAACCTGATCACGTCAATTATTGGCGAACTACTACCACTAAATGCGGGCATAGCCATCGGTTCGGTCCCGATTATCGCAGCAGTCTTGATGTTATTTTCCGACGGCCGAAAACAACCAGCACGCTGTTCTTCTCCAGATGGGTAGCAGGGATCAACTTCTCGCACTTCTTTCCAGAGAGCAACAGCACCCCCACCGAATGGCCATAGTCTCCGGCATCCATCGTTAATCCGACAACGACTGAGGGCGGCACCCGCGAAATGGCGACGGCAACGACAGGAAGCGCGTCGGAGATGTCTATGCGGGCGACCGCGAAAGCGGAGACGAGGTCTATGAGCTTGTCGTGGCTGTGACATCCAGCGGGGTTACCAGCCCAATCAGGTACGCAATGCAGATGATTCCGATGGATCCGGCGGCCACGAGCGCTATGTTGTGGACAATCTGCTTGCGGTTCGCCAGGGTCAACGCCAGCGCTGTTCCAAGGATCGGGGTCATCAGCGGCGCCACGATCATGGCTCCGATGACGGTGGCCGTCGAGTCTGCCACGACTCCGGCGGTCGCGATAACGGCCGACAAGAACAGCAGCACGCAGAACGTTGAAAGGTTCTTGGCCGCCAGCCCCTCGGAGAGATACAGGCGCTCGCGCATCCGCTGCAGGCCCGCGGCATCGGTGGCATTCCAGATGGAGGCAAAGAAGGAATCGCGGGAGGCAGCGCGCGCATCACCGGGAAGGGAGTTCTCGCGGGGTTCACCAGTCATGATTCAGTAATACACTGTTCTGGCGGAAAATATTAGTCTTGTTTGCCGAGAATTAATGCTTTTGTCCGGGATGGACGCATGAATTCATTTAGCCAGGAATTGTTTACTACATTCCCAAAGCCAGCTTTGGTACTGTTCCGCCAACCCTGGACGGTGCCGCGGCTGCCAGAAACGCGGAGAATTAACAGAGGCATCACCGCAAGATATTCTGGAAGAATTTATCAACTAAGCGCCGTGATTTCGGTGTTCAACGACGACCCCAGCAGAAATCTTGACGCATTATCCTCGCTGCACCACCCTGCGGAAGCAGCGGATCTCTCCGCCTCCCGGATGCTGATGCTTGCTCCAGGCCTTACACCGCTGCCCGGCCCGCCACCGCATCGCCCTCAGGCCGGGACGCCGGAACGGTCCGTTTCACGCAGATAGCGCGTCATGTAGACGCTGTGAGGGTCTTCGGCATAGGCTCCGAACGGCCGGCAACGGGCGAAGCCGAATTTCCGGTACAGCGCTCGTGCCGGGGCGAAGAATTCCGCAGCCCCGGTCTCCAGCGACACGCGCTCAAGCTGGCGCCTCCCAGCGTCGTCGAGCACGTGGCGCAGCAGCCTCGACGCCACGCCGCGCCCTCGCAAGGCCGGATCGGTCCGCATGCTCTTGAGCTCCTCGTGCTCCGCAGCGACGTCGGCCAGGGCACAGGTACCGGCGATGCGCCCGTCGAGCATCGCGACCCACATCCTGATCCCCGGCCGCCGCAGTGCCTCGAGGGCCAGGGCGTGCTGGGATTCAACCGGAGACTGCGGTGCCATGTCGGCCAGGTGGGCCGCCAGGAATGCGCTCAGCGCGGGATCATCAAAATCTGCCCATCGGATATCAAGTTCCACGGATCGAACGCTAGCAAAGAATGATTTCGCGGACGTTAAACTCGCTTCCGCGGGGCCGGACCACCGCCTAGGTGTGATTGACAACACACCTCTTCTGGAGTTGGATGTGAATTATCAATCGATTGATTGGGAATCCGGGGGAACGATTCATGCAGCTCAGCGCAATCCAGCAGGTGGCCGTCACCTGCTTCGCCCAGCGCGGCTTCGCAGCCACCGGGATCCGCGAGCTTGCAGCCGCCGTGGGCCTGAACTCGGCAACCCTCTACCACTACGTCGGCGGCAAAGAGGAGCTTCTGGTCGGACTCATCGAAAACTGCTTGGATTCGATGATCGCAGGCGCCCAGCGGGCGCTGTCCACCAGCGCGGATCCGCTGCGCCAACTAGCGATGCTCGTGGCCTTCCACGTGGGCTTCACCGCCAGCAATCCGAAGACATCCCGGGTAGCCGATCACGAGATGCGCGCACTGGCACCGGAGAACGCAGCTCGCATGCAGGCCCTGCGCGATGCCTACGAACGGCTTTTCGCCAGGACCCTTGAAGCGGGCCAGGCGGCCGGGCAGCTCCACGCGGCGGATTTGGGCATCGCCCGCCTGGCCATCATGGAGATGGGCACCGGCACCTCGCACTGGTACCGGCCGACCGGGCGGCTGACCCTGCCCGAGGTCCAGCTGAACTTCGTCACCCTGGTGATGCGGATGCTCGGGGTCGCCGACGAGCATCCGCTGGATGCCGGCGAACTGCCGATCCCCCCGTCCCTTGCCAGCGAACCCGAACCTAAGGATTGACTAGTGAAGACGCTTTCTTCCCGCCCGGATCCCGCAGCATTCGAACGCAACGCCGCGGCCAACGCCCCGCTGCTGGCCGAGCTGCAGGAGCGCCTGGAGCGCGCGGCCCGCGGCGGTTCAGAAAAATCCCGCACCCGCCACGTTGAGCGCGGCAAGCTGCTTCCCCGCGAACGGGTCGACCAGCTGCTCGATGAAGGCTCGCCTTTCCTGGAGATCGCCCCGCTGGCTGCCGAAGACCTGTACGAGGATGCCAGCCCCGGCGCCGGAATCATTGCCGGCATCGGCCTGGTGCACGGCCGGCACGTGCTGGTCATCGCCAATGATGCCACCGTCAAGGGCGGAACGTATTTCCCCATGACCGTCAAGAAGCATCTGCGGGCGCAGGACATCGCCCTGGAGAACCAGCTGCCCTGCATCTACCTGGTCGACTCGGGCGGCGCGTTCCTGCCGATGCAGGACGAGGTCTTCCCGGGCCGCGACCACTTTGGCCGCATCTTCTACAACCAGGCACAGCTCTCCGCGCGCAAGATCCCGCAGCTGGCTGCGGTCCTGGGCTCGTGCACCGCGGGCGGCGCATACGTCCCGGCGATGAGCGACGAGACGGTGATCGTGCGCAACCAGGGCACCATCTTCCTGGGCGGCCCGCCGCTGGTCAAGGCGGCCATCGGCGAGGTCGTCACCGCGGAGGAGCTCGGCGGCGGCGACCTGCACGCCAGGACCTCGGGCGTAGCGGACCACCTGGCCGAAAGCGACGAGCATGCCCTGATGATCATCCGCGACATCGTCTCCACGCTGCCGCCGAACCCCGCCCCCGCGTGGCAGGTCGAACCCCAGGTGGCCGAACCGCTCTACCCGGGCAGCGAACTGGCCGGGATCGTTCCGGTCGACGTGAATGCCCCCTACGATGTGCACGAGGTCATCGCCCGGCTGGTGGACGGCAGCAGGTTCCACGAGTTCAAGGCCGAGTACGGCACCACCCTGGTCACCGGCTTCGCCCACCTCCATGGCCACCAGGTCGGGATCATCGCGAACAATGGGGTGCTGTTCTCCGAATCGGCGATGAAGGGGGCCCACTTCATCGAGCTTTGCGACCAGCGCGGCATCCCGCTGCTCTTCCTGCAGAACCTGGCAGGATTCATGGTGGGCCGGGACTACGAGGCCGACGGCATCGCCAAGCACGGCGCGAAAATGGTCACCGCGGTGGCCACCGCCCGGGTGCCGAAGCTGACCGTGATCATTGGCGGCTCCTTTGGCGCCGGCAACTATTCCATGTGCGGGCGCGCCTACGGCCCGCGATTCCTGTGGATGTGGCCGAATGCGCGCATTTCGGTCATGGGCGGAGCCCAAGCCTCCTCCGTGCTGGCCACGGTCAAGCGCGATGGCATTGAGGCCGCCGGCGGCACCTGGAGCGCCGAGGACGAGGAACGCTTCAAGACGCCGATCCGCGAGCAGTATGAGACCCAGGGCAGCCCGTACTATTCCACCGCCCGATTATGGGACGACGGAGTCATCGACCCTGCCGATACCCGCCGGGTGCTCGGATTGGCCCTGGAGGTCTGCGCCCGTACCCCACTGCCGGAGACCAGCTTCGGCCTGTTCCGGATGTAGGCGAGGAGATCACCATGAACACCCCACTCTTTGACACGGTCCTGGTGGCCAACCGCGGAGAAATCGCGGTGCGCATCATCCGCACCCTGCGCGCCCTGGGCATCAAATCGGTGGCCGTGTACTCCGATGCGGATGCCGGTGCCTTGCATGTCTCCCAGGCAGACACCGCCATCCGCCTCGGCGGAGCCCCAGCGGCCGACAGCTACCTGAATATCGAGGCGGTAATCACCGCCTGCCAGGCCAGTGGCGCCCAAGCGGTCCACCCGGGCTACGGCTTCCTCTCCGAGAATGTGGACTTCGCCCGTGCCCTGGAGGCTGCGGGGATCACCTTCATCGGCCCCCCGGTGCACGCCATCAACCTCATGGGCGACAAGATCCGCTCCAAGAACCACGTCCAGGCCCATCAGGTCCCCGTGGTTCCTGGCATCGCCGAACCCTCGCTCAGCGATGAGCAGCTGCTGGCCGCCGCGGCCGAGGTGGGCTACCCGCTGCTGATCAAGCCTTCGGCCGGTGGCGGCGGCAAGGGCATGTTCGCCGTGGACGCCGCCGAGCAGCTGCCCGAGGCGCTGGCCAGCGCCCGGCGCACCGCGCTGAAGGCTTTCGGCGATGACACGCTCTTCCTCGAGCGCCTGGTGCGCAACCCGCGGCATATCGAAGTGCAGGTCCTGGCCGACGCGCACGGTACCACGGTGCACCTGGGTGAACGCGAGTGCTCGCTGCAGCGGCGCCACCAGAAGGTCATCGAGGAGGCTCCCGCCCCGCTCTTCGAGCACCTGGAACGCGGTGCGCAGATCCGTGAGCGCATCGGTGCCGCCGCGGTGGCCGCCGCGCAATCGGTGGGTTATGTCGGTGCCGGAACCGTTGAATTCCTGGTCAGCGATGAGAACCCCGACGAATTCTTCTTCATGGAAATGAATACCCGGCTGCAGGTGGAGCACCCGGTCACCGAAGAAGTCGTGCGGGTGCGCGGGCAGAAGCTGGATCTGGTGGACTGGCAGGTGCGCATCGCCGCCGGCCAGCGGCTGGATTTCGCCCAGGATGATCTGACGCTGCACGGCCATGCCATCGAGGCCCGCCTGTATGCCGAAGACCCCTCGGCGAACTTCCTGCCCTCGGTGGGAAGGATCCTGGAGGTCAGGGAACCAGATGGCGTGCGAGTGGACAGCTCGCTGCGCAGCGGGCTGGAAATCAGCGCCCACTACGACCCGATGCTGGCCAAGCTGATCGCCTGGGCCCCGGATCGCGCCGGTGCCCTGGCACGGCTTGATCGCGCCCTCGAGCAGAACGTAGTGCTCGGGGTGCTGACCAATGGCGAGTACCTGCGCCTGCTGCTGGCCGAGGAGGATGTGGTGGCAGGAAGGCTGGATACCAACCTCATCGAACGCAAAATGGGCGAGTTCACCTTCCGCGCCCCTGGCCCACGTGAACTGGCTCTGGCCGCGCATCTCCACTGCCAGAGCCTTCCCGCCAGCCGCACGCCCTGGGGCGCGCGAGATGGGTGGCGGGCTGGGCAGCATCGGCCGATCACCCAGCATTTCGACGACGGCCGGCAGGTCGTGGAAACCACGTTGCTGCCCACCCCCGGGGGCAGCCTCGTCACGGTGTCCGGGGAGCAATTCCTCGTGAGAGCCGTGGATTCCGGTCTTGAAATCAACGCCGCGCGCAGCACCACGAAGCAGGCGCTGGCGGCCGATGGCACCTGGTGGTTCAGTGAATCCGGCTGGAGCGCCGCGGTGCGCAAGCTGCGCCGCGAAGAGGTCCTGGACCAACAGCTCGCCTCCCGGGCCCAGCAGTCAGGAGCCTACTGCCCTGATGTGCTCTCCCCGATGCCGGGAACCGTCATTTCGGTACAGGTCAGCGACGGCCAGCAGGTGGTGTCCGGGCAATTATTGGCCATCGTGGAAGCCATGAAGATGGAGCATCAACTTTTGGCACCGGCCGATGGAATCGTGCACCTGGCGGCGCTGACCCCGGGAGACACCGTCAAGGCCAAGCAGGTCATCGCCACCGTCGAAGCAGCAGATCCCGAAGCAGAGGAGCAACCGGCATGAGCGCACAACGGATCGAACAACGTGGACTGTACTTTGACGAGCTGGTGCTCGGTGCCACCTACGCCCACAAGCCCGGGCGCACGCTGAGCGAAGCGGATAACATCGCCTTCACCACGATGACCATGAACACTCAGGGGCTGCACCTAGATGCCGCGTGGGCCGCCACCCAGCCCTTCGGCAAGCCGCTGGTCAACTCGCTGCTGACCCTGAGCACGATGATCGGCCAGTCGGTGGCCCAGCTGACCGAAGGAACGATCATCGGGCAACTGGGAATCAACGACGTGCGCTTCCCGCATCCGATGTTCCACGGCGACACCCTGTACACCGAAACCGAGATCACCGCCTTGCGGCCCTCGAAGTCCAGGCCCGGGCAGGGGCTGGCCTCGATGGCTCACACCGGACGCAACCAGCACGGCCAGATCGTTGCCACGGCCACCCGCACCTGCCTGATGTGGACCCGACAGGCCCATGAGGCATCCAGGAAGGCGGCCGGGGATGAATGAGTTCATGATGGGCCCGGCCATCCTGTTCTGCCCGGGCGATCGGCCCGAGCGCTTCGCCAAGGCGGCCGACCGGGCCGACGCGGTGATCATCGACCTGGAAGATGCCGTCGCCCAAGACCAGAAAGAGGCCGCCCGCCGTGCCTTGCGCGAGAGCGAACTGCACCCCGCGCGCACGATCGTGCGCGTCAACCCGGTGGACTCCGTGCACTTCGCCGAGGACTTCAATGCGCTCAAGGGCACCACGTACTCCACCGTGATGCTGCCCAAGGCCCAATCCCCGGAAGACTGCGCCCAGCTGGCGGACTATTCGGTGGTGGCGCTGTGCGAAACAGCGGCCGGCGTCGCCAACGCGGCGCAAATTGCGGCGGCACCGAATGTGGTGGCCTTGATGTGGGGCGCCGAGGATCTGATTGCCTCGCTGGGCGGAACCTCATCACGCCATGGCGATGGAAGCTACCGGCAGGTGGCCCGCTTCGCCCGCTCCCACGTGCTGATCCACGCGGCCGCCCAGGGCAAGGCAGCCATTGATTCGGTCTATCTGGACATCCCGGATACCGACGGACTGTTCCTCGAAGCCCAGGACGCCAAGGCCTCCGGCTTCGCGGCCAAGGCATCAATCCACCCCAGCCAGATGCAGATCATCCGCCGCGCCTACGCACCGACCGCGGCAGAGGTGGAACTGGCCGAGCGCGTCCTGGATGAGGCCAAGCGCCATCCCGGCGTCTTCTCCCTGGACGGAAAGATGGTGGACGAACCGCTTCTGCGTCAAGCCCGTGCCACCTTGGCGCGCGCAGCGAAACTGGGGTAGCCCCGATCGCGAGTTCCTGCCTTGCTGGCATGGCGGCGATGAGTAAGCTGGTTGCACGCAACACCAATCATCAGCCCCTCGCACTGATGTTGATTTCTCCGATCTTGAAAGCGAGCACCCAATGCCCCGCTCCTGGCTTGAGCTGCGCCCATTTCTCGACACCGACGCAGAGTTTTTTGCCGCCTTGGCCTCGGACCAGCGAGTCGTGCGCTTCATTGGCTACGGGCAACCGTGGAGCCAACTGGAGATCGACTCGTGCGTCGAAGCGGCTCTTCACCACGAGAATCTGGAGCATATCGGCGCATCACGCTGGTTTGTGGCCACGGAAGCGGACCACCGGGTTGGCGTGGTCTTTTCAACTCGCCAGGACAGCAGCGTAGAAATCGGCTACTGGGTTTCCCCCGAGCACTGGGGACGCGGAATCGGCGGATCGATGCTCGACCGCGCGCTGGCGATAACGGCTGAGCTCTTCGGTGTCGCAACGTTCAGCGCGGGTGTCGCCGCGGGGAATACGGTCTCCGCGCACTTGCTGACCACACGGGGTTTTGTCCTCGAAAGCAGCAGTGACGAACTGGAGCAATACGTATTGAACCTGCCCGCGCGGTGAGCCCCACCCCACGGGCTTATCCTTCGCCCTGATTCGCTTTCTATACTGCTAGACATGACCTACCCTTCTGCCCCAGTTTCTGGGCTCGGCGCCTGGCCGCGCGAACCAGACACTGCCTTGGCACAGGCTTCAGCCCTGCCCAGTGGCGCCACGTCGTCCTTTGTGATTCTGAGCGAAGCCCACGCCATAGACGTTTCCACGGAATGGGAACCTCACTTCCATCAAGCCCACGAGTTGCTATGGGCGCACGAAGGAACGTTGACTGCCCAAATCGAAGGCCAGATCTTCACCGTCTCCGAAGGGTACGGCCTGTGGATCCCGGCGGGAAAACTCCACGGCGGGCGGCTCACCGCGCACATCAAGCTTTTCAGCGCCTTCTTCGCCGTCGAACGAACGTCCGCTGCGTTCAAAGACCCCACGGTCATCACGATGGAGCCGCTGCTGGAGGCTTTGCTGGTCTACCTCTCCCGCACGGAACTCGGAGAAAAGGAAAGGGCGAGAGCCGAATCTGTCGTTTTTGACGTGCTCACGCCTTCTGCGAACCAGCTGGCGCTGCGCCTGCCAGATGATCCGCGGATCAGTGCCATCGCTGATCAATTATTGGCTGACCCGGCAGATCAGCGATCCCTCGATCAATGGGCCGCCGATAGCAAGGTGAGCGCCCGGACCATTACCCGCGCTTTCCGGGAATCCACCGGCCTGTCTTTCGCCCAGTGGCGTCAAGCGGTGAAAATCCACCGCGCCTTGGAGCTGCTGGCAGGTGGCGAGGTCGTCCAGGACGTCTCCGACCTGCTGGGTTATGCGCAACCGAGCACCTTTATCGATGCATTTCGCCGCATTATGGGATCTACTCCTGGCGCATTTACTAGTGGAAACGCACATATGTGACCGAAAAACCTGATTACCTGTCTGAAATCATCGATTGCTGACAGGAAGAACTTAACTTAGACTTACCTAAGTGAAAATCCATACTCAGCACGGACGTATTTGGTCCTTCGGCAATCCCGGCCAGCTCCCATGACCGCAGCCACCATCAGTGCCACCGGCAGCATGAAAGCCGAAAATGTCGTACTGCGCTACGGCAAGCACACCGTTGTTGAGAACGCATCCATCAGCCTCTCCCCGGGACATGTCACCGCGCTCATCGGCCCCAACGGAAGCGGCAAATCCACCTTGCTGCGATCCATGGCCAGATTGCACGAGCGTGCCGCGGGAACGATCACGCTCACCGATTCCCAGGGGACGTCCCGCGAAATCAGCACCCTGAACGGGCGGGATTTCGCACATGAAGTCACGCTCTTCGCCCAATCCCATGCCACGCCGGAAGGCCTGGCGGTAGCCGACATCGTCGCTTTTGGCCGGCATCCGCACCGGCGCGGTTTCGCAGGGCTTTCCGCCAAAGACCGCGCAGCGATTGCCTGGGCCATGGAATTGACCGGAACCACGGACATGTCTGCCAAGGCCGCCGGAGAACTCTCCGGTGGCGAACTCCAACGGGTCTGGCTGGCAGTGTGCCTGGCGCAGCAAACCAACGTGGTGCTGCTGGATGAACCAACGAACCACCTGGATCTGAAATACCAGGTTGAGACCCTGGACCTGGTCCATGACCTCGCCCAGCACAACGCGCTGGCCATCGGCATTGTGCTGCATGACCTCAACCAGGCCGCGGCCCTGGCCGATTCCCTGGTCTTGATGAAGCACGGGCGCGTTTATGCAACCGGAACCCCGTCTGAAGTGCTCACCGCACAGAACCTCACGGAGGTCTACGAGATCACCGTGCAGGTGCACGCCGATGCCGCGACCGGAGCACTCCGTGTCCAGCCGGTCAGCCGCCACCATCAAAACTGATCCGCACTTTTGCCATTACCCCATCCAACACCAAGGGAAACTCATGCCTACACTCGCACGTAGCGCCGTTGTCAGCCTGACCGGCCTCGCCTTGCTCCTCTCCGCCACCGCCTGTGGCGTCACCGACACTTCCAGCTCAGCGGCAACGCAAAGCACCACGGTCGCCTCGGCCAGCTGCGCCGAGGACACGACAAAAACCAGCACGGACCCGGTATCGATGACCGATGACCTGGGACGAAGCCTGAATCTGGACAAGCCCGCCGAACGCGTGGTCGTCCTGGAATGGCAGGAGATTGAAGACGCACTGACTCTGTGCATCAACCCTGTCGGTGTGGCTTCGCCAGAGGGCTACAGCACCTATGTCACCGCCGAAAAGCTCCCTGAGGGGGTTGAATCAGTAGGCGAGCGCGGGGAACCGGACCTGGATTCCATCTACGCGCTCAACCCCGATCTGATCATCGTGGACGCCTTCAGCGAAGACGACCCAGTACTGGCCCAGCTCGACAAGTCAGATGTCCCGGTCCTCGCGCTGAAAGGCAACGACTCGTCGGATCCCATCGGCAACATGAAAAACGTCTTCTCCCAGGTCGCACAGGCCACGGGCCGCACTGAACGGGCCGAGGCGGTGCTGAAAGAGTTCGATGCCCACCTGGCGCAGAAAAAGCAGGAAGTCGCCGACGTGAAACCCCAGACCACCGATTTCCTCTTCTTCGACGGCTGGGTTGAAGGCTCGAATCTCACCATCCGCCCATATACCGATGGCGCCCTGTTCACCGAGCTGGGCAAGGAACTGGGCCTGACTCCCGCTTGGAACGACCAGGTCAATGAGTCCTTCGGTTCAGGCGGTGTCAACAAGGAGTACGGCCTGGCCCAAACCGACGTCGAGGGCCTGGCTGGCGTCGGCGATGCCAATCTCTTCTACTCCAATGATGCGGGCACCGGCTGGACGACGGAGCTTGAATCGAGCTCGATCTGGAAGAATCTGACGGCGGTCAAGGAAGGACGCACCTACCAGTTCCCGAACATCTGGGGCGCCGGTGGACCAAAATCCACCAGCCAGGCGGTGGATGCCTTCACCGATGCACTCACCTCCGCTGCGAAAGCCGAGTAGTTCACCACGGCAATGAACACTGCTGAAAAAACCGCTCAGTCGCCAGCCCGGCACGGCAATGCGGCCTCGCCTTCTCCCCTGCCTCACTCGGCGATGCCCCCGGTCATCGGCGCGCGCGCCGCGGCCGGGGCGGGGGTGCTGGCAGCCTTGCTGGCCGCGGTGCTGCTGGCAGGGGCCTGGCACCTGACCCAGGGAACGTCCGGGGTGGGATTGCCGGAGCTATGGCGCGCCCTGGGCGGAGAGAGCACAAGTGTTGGCGGCGTGCGGGCCTCCGACATATTCACCGGTTCCCGCCTGCCGCGCCTTTGCGCGGGAGCCGCGGTGGGCCTCGCCCTCGGGGTGGCCGGGTCCCTGCTTCAATCGGTGACCCGCAATCCGCTGGCTTCACCGGATACCTTGGCAGTTACCTCCGGCGCCTATTTTGCGCTATGCATCGTGGCTGCCTTCGGGCTCAGTCTCTCCACCCTGGCCTCCAGCGCAGTGGCCTTTGCCGGTGGCATAGCTGCCGCCGGCACGGTGCTGGCGCTGGCCGGTCGCAGTACCGGGAGTGCCACCACTCGGCTGATCTTGGCCGGCTCGGCGATCGCGATGGCCCTGGAAGCCGGCAGCGGCATCGTCCTGCTGCTCTTCAAGGAAAACACCACCGGGTTGTACGCTTGGGGCTCCGGCTCGCTCGCCCAGCTGAATCTGGATGCATTCCTGCGCAGCCTGCCGGTGATGCTGGCGGTGCTTGCCGTGTGCCTGCTGCTTTCACGCCGTCTCGATGTCCTGTCCCTGGGGGATGACAACGCGGTGGTCCTCGGGATTCCAGTTCGTTCCACGCGCATCCTGGCTTTGCTCTGCGCGGTGCTGCTCACCGGCGTCTCGGTTTCCCTGGCCGGTCCCATCGCTTTTGTGGGTCTTGGGGCTCCGGTGCTCGCCCGATTGCTGGCGCGCAAGCTGACCGTCTTGCGCCGGCAGCTGTTCTTGCTCCCCGCGACCGGGCTCATCGGCGCCTTGCTGATTCTGCTGGCCGACGTGGTGCTGCGCGCGCTGCTCGGCGCACAGGGTGCGGCCTCCATCCCCACCGGGGTGCCCACGGCGATATTGGGTGGAGTGCTGATTATCGTGCTCGCGTTCAGGCTGCCCGAGGCTTCCAGGACAGGAAATGCGCTGCACGCCGCCAGCAAATTGCGCAGCCGGCGGCGCTTCGCGTTCACCCTCGGATGGGGCGTGTTCCTGCTGGTCGTTGCCGCCGTGCTCGGGCTGCTGTCCGGCAGCATGCTGCTGCGCCTGGGCGATCTGGCCTTATGGCTCCAAGATGCCGCCCCGACGCTGATCGACCGGGCCTTCTCCGAGCGCGCACCGCGGACCACCGCGGCCTTGTGCGCCGGGGCCGCCCTGGGGCTGGCTGGTTGCCTGGTGCAGGGCACCGTCCGCAATCCGCTGGCAGAACCCGGGATTCTGGGCATCACCGCCGGCGCCGGCTTGGGTGCGGCCATTGTTGTCACCGTCTTCGGCGGTTCCCGATCCTTGCTCGTGGTTTTCGCGGTGGTTGCCGGCCTGGCGACCTTCGCTGCCGTCGCCTCGCTCGCCTGGCGCCGGGGCTTCTCCCCGGAACGATTCGTGCTGATTGGCATCGGCGCGGGATACACGCTCTCGGCGGTGACCACCTATTTGCTGCTGAGCATCAATTCCTGGCAGACCCCGAGAATCTATACCTGGCTCTCCGGCTCGACCTACGGAAGGGAATTCGCCGATGTCCTGCCGGTGGCGGTGATGCTCCTCGGCGCCCTTCCGGCCGCAGTGCTGATGGGCCGCAAGCTTGATCTGCTGGCCGTTGACGAGGATTTGCCCAGGATCATGGGCGTCGCCCCGGCGCGGACCCGTCTCATCGCCCTGAGCCTTGCGGCGGGGCTGGCCGCGCTGAGTGTCGTAGCCATCGGTGTTGTTGGCTTCGTCGGGTTGATCGCCCCGCATTTGGCGCGGTCCCTGGTTGGTTCCCGGCATCACCGCGCGATTCCGGTTTCCATGCTCTTCGGGGCGGTCCTCGTGGCGCTGGCCGACGCCCTGGGGCGAACCGTCATAGCCCCCGCCCAGATCCCCGCAGGCTTGGTGGTGTCCCTGCTGGGCACCCCGTATTTCATCTGGCTGCTCTACCGCTCGCGCGGCTAGATAACACCGAAGACCGGGTTGCACCCTCGGCAGCCGGCGAAAGAGAGAGAGCATGGCCCGTAATTTTGCCCCCGGCATCACCCTCGAGGACTTCGATCCCTCGAGCCATCCAGAGCAGCTGGGACACCTGGCTCCGCCCGGGGAGGCCTGGGAACGTGATCTTTCCGCGTCCAACGCACAGATCCTGGCGATGCGCTCGGCCGAAGGCGCCATTGACGGGTGCGCGCTGCTGACCGCCCGCTCGGCCGGGGCCTACCTGAAAATCTCCAGCGTCCTGGGGCGCACGACCGAGCATCTGGGGCAGGTGGTGCAGGCGGTGCTCGATCACGCGCGGCAGCAGGGGCTGGCCTGCGTCAAATGGGAGATCCGGCTAGGGCATCCCGACCTGCAGGACCTGGCCCAGAACCTGGGGTTCGAGCGCTTACCGGCGCCCCGGCGCTCCGCGCACCGCACCGGCCGGGCGTCGGCCGCCGGGTTCGTCCAGTGGCTCGCGCCGGCCCGCTACCTCCGGAATCCGCATTACCAGCAGACGGAGAATTTCACCTGCGCTGCGGTCGCCGCGCTCACCGCGCATCAGGAAACCTCCCGCATCCAGTCCCTCGGGGAACTGCGCGTCGCGGAGCTGATGCTGTGGCGCGAGGCGACCAATTTCATGGCCTGCGAACCGATTGAATTGGGGCTTGCCGTAGCCCGGCGCTGGCCCCGCAGCCCGGTCAGGGTCTGGCTGGATACCCGCGAGCCGGTGATGGTCGACTACTATTCCGAGGCCGACCGCGATTGGCGTGCCGTGCTGCAGCGGCAGTCGCGGCTGCAGGCCGACACCGCCGGACTGGATCTGCGCACCGAACGCTTGGCCATGCCGCAGATCGTGGAGGCCCTGGCCGGTGGCGCCCAGGTGTTGCTGCTGGTGTCGCTGGAGCGGATGCTCGGTTTCGATGTGCCGCATTGGGTCCTGTGCCACGGGATCGCCGGCACGGCTGAACGGCCTGTGGTGGTCATCGAGGATTCCTGGGTCAATGACAGCAGTGCCGAGAGCTGGGTTGATGCAACCTGCCTGCCCATCGCGGCGCAGGAGCTGGATTCCATGTCGGTGCTCGAGGATGGCCGCTACCGGGCGGCGCTGGTTCTGGGATAGCGCGGCCACCGGGCAAAAAACCGCGGCACCGCAGATCATCGCTGATCTGCGGTGCCGCAGCTGGGGCGCCATCTTCGCTAGGCGAGCACAACGTCCTTGGAAGCAACGTGCAGCTTCTTGTTGCCGTAGTGCACGGCGAAGAACCAGGCGATGCCGGTGACAATGTGGATCAGGCTCAGCGTCAGTGCCGTGGCCGCATCCGCGGCGGACAGGATGGCCGCCAGGCTCGAGACGACGGCAACGATCAAGCCGACCCACTGGGCCACCTTGGTGACACCCTTCTTGGCGCGGCCGATCAGGAAGACCACCAGGCCCAGCACCAGCAGGGGCAGCCAGGTGAACTGCAGGATGTTGTCGAAGCCGACAATCTCCTCCGGATTGCTGCCCACCTTCATCGACGCGCCCGAGGCGATGCCGATGAAGAAGATGATCACATTGAGGTAGCCTGCGCCCAGTGCGGCGATGACGACCTGAATGTAGTTGAACGGGCTGTTGGGTTGTCCCTGAGCGGTCATGGTGTTCCTCAAAAATCGTTGAAAGTCCTCAACAATTCTAGGTTCACCCTCCCGTGCCCCGGCTCTCATTGCCCCGTGATCTTGGCGACAGCCCTGAACCGCACAATTCGCTGGCCCGTGGATGGTTCCGGGTCATTGGGCGCTAGAATCACTCCAAGCATCAAGCAGGCCAGGCACCGGATTCCAGCAGCCCGCGCCGCAGAGCACCGAGGAGCGCAGATGAACCGATGGATTGTGCATGTGAGGCAGGCACTGCGGGGCATATGGTTCCCGGCAACCCTCTTCACGGTGCTGGGCATTGCGCTGGTGATGGCGGCGCACCTTTTCGGGCACCTGGTCCCGCCCGAACTCTCCCGGGCCCTGGGCAAGGATTCGACGGCCTCGATCCTGCAAATCCTGGCGACCTCGATGCTCGCGGTCACGACCTTCTCGCTGACCACCATGGTCTCCGCCTACGCCACGGCGACCCAGATCGGCACCCCGAGGTCCATCCAGCTGCTCGCCGCGGACCGCACCTCGCACCATGCGCTCTCCACGTTCATCGGGGCCTTCGCCTTCGCCATCGTCGGCATCGTCGCCCAATCCGCCGGCGTCTACGGCGACGGCGGGCAGGCTTTCCTGCTGCTGGGCACCGTCGCGGTCATCCTCGCCGTCCTGATCACCTTGCTGCGCTGGATTTCCTTCCTGACCCGCTTTGGCCGCATGTCCGATATCATCGACCGCGTGGAAAACGCCGCGGCCAAGGCCATGGGCGATTACGCGCACAACCCGCTGATGGGCGCCTGCCCCTGGGCCTCCCCGCCGAGCACCGCGCACCCGGTCACCGGCCAGGACTCGGGGTTCGTGCTCAATGTGGATGTGGCCGCCCTGCAGCGGATCGCTGAACAGCAGCAGTGCATGATCTGGGTGGATCGGCGTGGTGGATCCCGGATTTTCGCTGGCCAGCCCCTGGGCTTCACGAGCATCGCGCTGCCCGATTCGGCCTGCGAGGCCATCACCCACGCGTTCACCATCGCCGCCCACCGCACCTTCGACCAGGACCCCCGGCTCGGCCTGATTGCGCTCTCAGAGATCTCCAGCCGCGCGCTCTCCCCGGCCGTCAACGATCCGGGCACCGCGATCGAGGTGCTCAGCGCCACCCACCGGGTGCTGCAGCCGGCGCTGCGCACCGATCTGGACGCGTCCCGCACAGCGCCCCGGGTCTATCTCCAGGCCCTGGACCCGCAGGATCTGGTGCAGGACGCGTTCCGCCCGGTCTCGCGCGATGGCGCCGCAACGGTGGAAGTGGCCATGCGCATCCAGAGGGAACTGGGCGCGCTGCTCGCCGCCGCGGATGCGCAGTGGGCCCCGGCCTTGCGCGCACAAGCCATCGAGTCCTTCCACCGGGCCCGCCACGCATTGCACGCGCCGGAGGATATCGAGCAGGTGCAGCGCCTGCACACCGAGGCGTTGTCCCAGCCCGGGAACCTGAGCGGATCCTGAAAGGACCGCCGCTTCATTTTCTACGCTTTGTAAAATCCAGCCTATGGAACCCACCCACATCGAACCTTTCGACGCACTAGTGCTCATGTCCTTTGGCGGACCGGAACGCGAAGAGGATGTCCTGCCTTTCCTGCAGAATGTCACCCGCGGCCGCGGCATCCCCGATGAACGGCTGGTCGAGGTCGGCGAGCACTACTACGGCTTCGGCGGCAAATCGCCGATCAATGGCCAAAACCGCGAACTGCTCGCCGCCCTCCAGCAAGAACTCAAGCGCCGCGGAATCGCCACCCCGGTGTTGTGGGGCAACCGGAACTGGGACCCCTTCCTCACCGACACGGTGCGCGAGTTCGCCCGGCGCACCTCGGGCTCGCGCTTTCTCGCCATCGACACCTCCGCCTACTCCTCCTATTCCTCCTGCCGCCAGTACCGCGAGGATTTCGCCCGCACCGAGCAGGCGCTGGCCGAGGAAGGGCTGCAGGTGTCCTTCGAGAAGATCCGCCAGTACTACAACCACCCCGGCTTCGCGGCCGCACAGCTGGAGTGCGTGCGCCGCGGCTTGGCCGATCTCGCGGCACAGGCCGGGACGCTGGATCCAGCCAAGCACGCCCTGCTCTATGTCACGCATTCGATTCCCGAGGCCATGCTGCAAGCCTCGCAGCGCGAAACCATCGGCTACCGCGCGCAGCACGAGCAGCTGATGGCATGGATCGACCAGCAGCTCGCAGGGCAGCAGCCGCTGACCGCGGAACTGGTCTTCTGCTCGCGCTCCGGCTCGCCGCAGACGCCCTGGCTGGAACCGGACATCAACGACCGGCTGGAGGAACTCGCCGCGGCGGGCATCGAGGGCGTGGTCGTCGTGCCGCTGGGCTTCGTTTCCGACCACATGGAGGTGAAATACGACCTGGATACCGAGGCCGCCCAGACCGCCGCGGACCTCGGGCTGGCGTATGTGCGTGCCGCGACGGTCGGGGTCGACCCGGTGTTCGTCTCGGGCCTGGTGGATGCGGTGCTGGAACGGGCCGCCCAGGTTCGCGGCGAAGCGGTCGAGGCGCCGGCAGTGACCGCTGAGGGCGCGTTGCGCCCGGGCAGCGGCGCCTGCTCGGCGACCTGCTGCTGGGGCAGCCAGCGCAAGCCCGCGGCCCCCAGCTGGGATCGCTAGCCCCGGGGCCCGGCCTAGCCGAGCAGCACCAGGGCCAGGGCGCCGGCGGCCACGATGACCAGCAGCGCCGTGGTGGCCAGGACGGCGGTTGCATCGGCCTGCATCCGCTGCCTGCGCAGCTGCTGGTCCATGCGCCGGTAGCGCGTCCGCTGGGAGCCGAGAATTCCCAGTCCTGCCAGCACGGACAGCGCGCACAGCCAGATCGCCGAGGCACCGATGGCAGGCAGCCAATGCAGGAAGATGGCGCCCGTGATGAAGAACGAGTACATCGTCCGGCTCCATGCCATCACGGTGCGTTCGGGCTGCAACCCGGGATCGCGCGGCGCGGGGAATCCGTCGCTCATCGGGTGGCACCCAGGACCATGGCCAGGGCCGCCACGGACGCCAGGACCGCACCGGCCGAAAGCAGCGGGACAATCGCCGGCACCGGCAGCGAGCGGCCGTGCCGCAGCCTGCGCTCAACCCGCAGCCAGTGGATGGCCGCGCCGGTGCCGATCAGGATGCCGATGCCGATGACCAGTGCCGCGACGATGGTGCGCAAGGGGGCGGCGAAGACCTCCGCGGTGAATCCTTCCAAGGCCGTGCCCCCGGCGACAAAGGCCAGCGAGGTGCGGATCCAGGCCAGAAACGTCCGCTCATTGGCCAGCGTGAACCGGGGATCGGGATCGGTCCCCCCGGGCAAGAGCCACCGTGCTAGGGCGCTGCGCTTCTCATCGGCCATGCTTCTCCCCTCGGACCCTGCCTTTTGGGATCAGCCTACACAATCACCGCTGGCCGGTGGCTACTTCGAGGCGCCGATGGCCCAGATCCGCGGCAGCTCGGCCCCGTTGACCGCCACATCGCCGATCAGCCGCGCCTTGAACACCCACGGATTGTGGTTGCCCGCGGTGCGCGCATTGCGCCAATGCCGGTCCAGGTTCTTCGACACGCTCGTGGCCGAGGCGGCCAGCGCATCAAAGGCATGGGTGATGGAGTTGAGCACCAGCGGGGTGAGCACCACTTGGGCCTGCGCGCTGGCCAGCTCGGCGGCGTCATTGGCCGCCTCGTCCTCGTCCACGGAAATCTCGCCCGCCTGCAGGGCCAGCGCCGTCTCGTAAGCTCCTTGGAGTGACTGGGACACGCGCTCCACGGTTCCCGCCGCAGCAAAGGCAGCCGCCGAAACCTCACCAATCACCTGCAACAGCTGCGGATCTTCGGCAGCGACATTGGCCGCCGCGTGGCTGAAGGTGCGCCTGCGAGCCTTCAGCTCTGCAGCGAAGTCGCGTTCGGCAGCTTTAGCTGACCCGGCGAGCACCGCTAACAGTACTTGCTGATAGAAAGCGGTCTGGTACTTGAAGCGGGTATCGAAGTCGATCAGATCCTCTTCGGCCACAATCGCATCGGTGAAGGTCGAGGTCCCGGTGCCGGTGGTGCGCTGGCCAAAACCGTCCCAGTCATCGGCCAATTCCACGCCAGGCTGGTGGCGGTTGACCGCGGCGATCACGCGCTTGCCGGTATCGGTGCGCTCCGCGTAGGTATCCAGCCAGTCGGCAAAGATGGAACCGGTGGAATAGTACTTGGTGCCGTTGATCCGGAACCCACCTTCCCCATTCGGGGTGACCTTGGTGATCACGTCCCCGACCTTCACCGTACCTACCTCGGTCCAGGAGTTGCCGACCAGCTCGCCGGCCACGAAGCGTGCCAGCCACTTATCCCGGCCCGCCCCGGGGGCAGCGATCAGCCGATCTTCCACGAAGGCGAAGTGGGCGCGCAACGCCTGGGCGATATTTGAGTCAGCGGCCGCCAAATCAACAAAGAGCTCAAAGAGCTCCGGCAGGGTGGCGCCCGCGCCGCCATGGGACACCGGCACGCGCACCGCCCCGAAACCGGCGGCAGCCAGGTCGGCAATCTGCTGGTAGGGCAACTCGCCACTGCGGTCGCGTTCGGCAGCGCCCTCGGCAATCTGTTCAAAGAGTGGCGCGAAGCGGGCCTTGAGTTGATTCAGTCGATTATCGGTAGTCAATAAAGTCATCACAGGATCCTGTCCGTAGAAAAGTTCTTAGGTGTACAGCGAGAGCGGCTGGGACTCCCCGCGCAGGAAGTAGGCGCCGACTTCGATCTTCTTGTAGTCCACCGGGTCATGCAGGGAGTGGGTGCGCACATTGCGCCAGAACAGGTCCAGGCCCACCGAGTTGGCGGTGGAGGACGAACCGGTGACTTCGAAAATGCGGTTGGCCACCTCGACACCGACCTCGGTGGAGACCACCTTGGCTTCGGCAATGTCCACGGCCAGCGCCGCGCGCTCGGGCTGGGTGACGTCCCCGCCCTTGGCAAGTAGCGCATCGAATTTGCGTCCCAGCTTTTCGGTGAGCGCCGCTACCGCTGCGGTGCGCGCCTTCAGCTCGCCCACGGTGCGTTGGAAGATCGGATCCTGCGAGTAGGTCTCGGCCTGCGAGAACAGCCACGCGTTCTTGCGACCAAGCAGAATCTGCTTGCCACGCGCCAGCGCGCCCTCTGCAATGCCCAGATAGAAGTTGGCAAACGCCAGTTGGATGCCAGGGGTGAGTAGTGTCGAGACTGGTTCCTCGGTCACCTCGCCGAGCAGATCCGTCGGCTCAATACGCACGTTGTGATACTTCAGCGAGTTCGAAGCGCTCAGGCGCTGACCCAGGTAGTCCCAGTCATCGACAATTTCCAGGCCCTCACGGTTCCTATCAATGATGAAGGCCAGAACCTGACCCTTGCGTTCACCTTCAGTGACCTCGGCATTGATGACGATGACCTCGCCGACCCCGGAGCCCGTGGAGAAACGCTTGGAGCCATTGAGCCGGAATCCATCGCCTTCCGGAATCAGGGTCAGTGTCGGGTCGACAGGGTTGACCGAGTCGCCCCACAGCCAACCGCCTTCCACGGTGCGGGTCCACCATTCGGCTTGGGTTTCCGGTGCCCCGTAGAAAGCGATGCCCGACTGGTTCACGTAGTGGTAGGCCAGCAGCTGGGAAATAGAGCCATCGGCGGCAGCAAGAATACGAACCACCTCAAAAGCAGTTTCCCAGTGAGCTCCCGCTCCCCCGAACTGCGCTGGAACCAACAGGTTCAGCAGGCCAGCGTCGCGCAGCAGCTGCACTTCGGCAAAAGGCTGGGCGTTCTTGCGGTCGCGCTCCAGGGCATCGGCGGCCAGCTGGTCGGCAACTTTCCGGGCTGCTGCGCGCCACTGCGCGAGTTCTGCTTCATCGGCGGTGCCGGTGTATGGCACACGCGGCAGCTGGGTGCTCAGTACGGTCATCTTCGTTCTCCTCATCTTCATGGATTCCGAAGGATGCAGAAAGATTCTGCGAATCCATCGAACCTGGCGTTAGCACTTACTGCGGAAGGCAGGCTTGCTGCGGCGTCGCGGAGCCAGGTCTCTCAGCCGCTCTGGATGGTTTGCCCTACCAGTGAAGCATCGGGGCCTGCCCGTTGGCAGTGACGGCGTCACAGGGCGGAACATCGTCATGTATCGACATTTTCGCGGCCCTGAAGCCGCGAAAGAATCCGTCATATTTCCTCATATGTCACGGTGCGCCCAATACCGCTTCAGGGGTTTGGCTGGCCTTCGCATCGGCCGCCGAGGCCTTGCCCGCATAGGCTCCGCGGTAGGCCGCTGCCGGGTGGTGCCCAGCCACCCGCGTGGTGCCAGGCTCGGTCAGGTACTCGCGCAGGGTATTGCCTTCGTATCCTGCCCAGGTCCGCCCGCGCTTGCGCAGCTCCGGGACCACCAGATCGGTGAACTGCTCGAAGGAGCCGGGGGTGATGGCGTAGGCCAGGTTGATCCCGTCCAGCCCGGATTCATCCACCCAGCGCTCGATTTCATCGGCCACGGTCTGAGCCGAGCCCACCAGCACCGGCCCGATGCCACCCACCCCGAGGTAGTCGGCAATGGCATTCGGGGTCCACTTCTGCTGGGGGTTCGCGGTAGTGAAAATCGACACCGCCGAGCGGGCCGCATTGGTTTCCAGGTACTGCAGCTCCTCATCCGGCGCGTACTGGCTCAGATCCAGCCCGGACCAGCCGCCGTAGAAGGCCATGGCGCCCTCGCGCGAGGCATAGGACTGGTATTCGCGGTAGAGCTTCTCGGCTTGGGCATCCGAGTCGGCCACCACGGTGGTCATCAGCGCGTAGATCTTGGCCGCATCCCGGGGCCTGCCGACCAGTTCGAATTCGTCGCGGATCGCGTCGGTCTGCCGACGGGTGACCGCGGTGTTGATCGAGTTCAGGAAGATGCCCTCGGCATGCTGGGCGCCGAAGCGCCGGCCGCGGGAAGACGCGCCGGCTTGGAAGATCGCCGGGGTGCGCTGGATGGAGGGCTCGGAGAGGTGGATGCCGGGCACGGTGAAGTACTCGCCGTGATGGTTGATCGGATGCACCTTGGAAGGATCGGTGTAGACGCCGCGTTCGCGGTCCTTGAGCACCGCGCCTTCCTCCCAGGAGCCTTCCCAGAGCTTGTAGACCACGTCCATGAATTCATCGGCGATGTCGTAGCGGGCATCGTGATCCAGCTGCCGGGTCATGCCCAGGTTGCGGGCCGCCGACTCCAGGTAGCTGGTCACTACATTCCAGCCGATGCGCCCGCGGGTGAGGTGATCCAGCGAGGAGAACTTCCGGGCCAAGGCGTAGGGCTGCTCGTAGGTCAGCGCGCTGGTCACCGCGAAGCCGAGGTTTTTCGTGGCCGCGGCCATGGCGGAAACCTGCATAAAGGGATCGTTCAGCGGCACCTGGTCGGCATCGAGCAGCGCAGGCCCGCTGGAGTTCTGGTACACGTCATAGATGCCCAGCACATCGGCCAGGAACAACGCGTCGAATCCACCGCGCTCCAGGGTCTTGGCCAGATCAACCCAGTAGTCAAGGGTGTTGTACTCATCGGCCCTATTCTGCGGATGCCGCCACAGCCCCGGGCTTTGGTGGCTGACGCAGGTCATGTCAAAGGCGTTCAGGTGGATGCGCTGGCTCATGAGTTGCTGCTTCCCTTTGCGGTGGTGGTCGGTGCTTGGCGCTTTGCTGTGCGCAGGAGCGCGAAAATGCCGGTTGCCGGCTGCCCCTTGGCCCGCCCGAGCACCACGGCGGCGAGCAGGATCGCCAGCAGCACCAGCCCGCGGGCCAGGTCCTGCCAGAAGAAGGACAGGCCGATCAGGTTCAGCCCGTTATCCAGCAGGCCGAAGATCACCACGCCGATCAGTGTTCCGCCCACGGACACCCGTCCGTAGCGGCTGATGGTTGCCCCGATGAAGACCGCTCCGATGGCATCCATCAGATAGGCCTGGCCGCTGCCCGGAACGTAGCCGTTGGAGCGTGCGGCCAGCACCACTCCGGCGAATCCGGCAATGACCGCGCACAGCAGGTACGCGCTGGCAATCAGCGTAGTGATCCGCAGCCCCGAGATCTTCGCGGCGCTGGGCTGCTCGCCGGCCATGGTCAGCGTGCGCCCATAACGGGTGATGCCCAGCAGCAAAGCCACCACCACGGCGATGGATGCGGCGTTGATGATGGCGGCATCGATGTCCAGGAAGTAGCCGCGCCCGATCACGGCAAAACCATCGGGCACCAGTGGCGCCGAGAGGTAGATCGGCGCGCCTCCGCTGGTGAGCAGCTGCTGCACGCTGGTGCCGACAAACCAGACGCTCAGCGTGGCCAGGAAGGCAGGGATCCGCAGGAGAACGATCAAGAGCGCATTCACCAGCCCCACGGCCAAGGCAAAAAGCAATCCGCCGGCCACAGCCACCCACGCACGATACCCGTCGTGGATCAGCCAGGCGCTGGCCAGGGCGCCCAAGTCGAGGGCCACGCCGATCGACAGGTCAATGCCGCCGGCCCGCACCACCAGGGTCAGGCCAAGGGCAACCAGCGCCAGCAGCGCTACCTGCCCCAGGATTCCCACGAGGTTTCCCGCTGTGAAGAACACCGGGCTGAGCACCGAGAAAACGATGAGGATCAGGGCCAAAGTTCCAGGCGCCACCAGCCGCGACGCCTGGAAGGAGCCGCGCTTCTTGGCGCTCTTGGCGGTTGGAGATTCAGGGGCTGGGGCCGCTGGCGCGGCAAGAGTCGGGGCAGTGCTCATCGGTTCTTCCTTCCGCGCAGGGTCACGCTGGCCAGAACCAGCAAGATCAGCAGGCCCTTGGCAGCGCCCACCCACTGGCTGGCCACGCCGAGCAGGGTCAGCCCGTTATCCAGGGCGGCGACGAACACGGCGGCCAGCACGGTGCCGGCAACGCTGACCAGTCGCCGGCGGGAGAAGATCATGGACATGTAGGCCACCAGGATGATGTCCAGCAGAATCTGCGTTCCAATGCCGGGAACCGCGGCCGAGAGCCGGGCCACCAACAGCGTCCCGGCCAGGCCCGCCAAGGCCGAGCTGAGCACATAGCTGGCCAGCCGGTACCTGCGGGGATCAAGCCCTGCCACCTGGGCGGCGGTGGGATTCTGGCCGACAGCATAGGAATTCACTCCCCAGCTGGTCTTGCCATAGACCCACCAGCCCGCAGCCCCGATGAGGATCATCAGCCAGGCCGCCAGCGGGATCCCGAGAAAAACGCTGCCGCGGGCAGCCTCGAAGAAGCCGCCGGATACGGCGATCTTCAGGTTCTGGCTGAAGACCAGTTCCAGCGAAGCGGCCACGCCCATGGTGGCCAAGGTCGCCAGCAGCGGGCGCAGCCCCAAGGTCACCGAGATCCCGTTGATCACGCCGATCGCGGTAGCCACCAGCACCCCGTAGAGCACCGCTATCAAGCCCGGGGTGCCGGCGGCGGCAGCCAGCGCAGTCACGGTGCCGGCCAGTCCTGCCACCGCTGAGGTGGACAGGTCGATGCCGCCGTTCAGCACATCATCGCCGCCGGCGATAATCACGATCGCGAGCCCCACCCCGGCAATGCCGAAGACCGAAGCCTGGGTCAGGATGGTGGCGATATTCGATGCCGTCAGGAAAAATGGCGAGCCGACAACGAAGAGCAGCAGGACCGCGGCGATCCCGGCGTAGCCGATCCAGGCGGCCAGGCCCGGTTTCGTACCGCGCGCGCTGCGCGCGCTCGCCTCGTTGGCGGGAGCAATGGCGGTGCTCATGCGTTCACCTCTTCTCGTGGTGTTCCGGTTCCTTGGCCGCTGGAGGCCAACTGCAAGATGCGTTCGGTGCTCGCTTCGGCGCAGGACAGCTCGGCGATGACCCGGCCTCGATACAACACCAGCACCCGATCGGCCATCCCCGCGACTTCTTCCAGGTCAACGCTGACCATCAATGCGGCCGCGCCGTCGTCGACCAGCTGGTTGATCTGCGCGTAGATCTGCGCGCGGCTGCCCACGTCCACGCCCGAGGTGGGCTGGTCCAGCACCAGCACATCGGATCCCCTGGCCAGCCAGCGGGCCAGCACGGCTTTCTGCTGGTTGCCGCCGGAGAGGCCCGCAGCCACGGCTTCGGGATCACCCGGGCGGATATCCAGGCGCTGCACCAGTTCGCTGGCCGCCGCACGCTCCTTGCGCGCGTCGAGCAGCCCGAGCCGGCGTCCGAGTGTGCGCAGGCTGGCCGCGGCGATATTCTCGCGCACGGTGTTGCGCAGGAAGATGCCATCGCGATGCCGGTTCGATGGGACATAGGCGCCGGCGCGGGCGACAAAGTCCGCCGCCGATTTCACCGGGCGGCCATGCAATACCACGGTTCCGGCGTGCGGATGGTTCCCGGTCACCGCATCGGCCAGCACCTCGATCCCCGATCCCACCAGCCCGGTCACTGCCACGATTTCCCCGGGTGCCACCGAGAAATTGATTTCCTCCAGCTTCCCGGCGACCGCCACACCCGAGAGCTCCAGGGCAGGCTCCCCCGGCGTGGGAGGCGCCTCGCGCTTCTGATGCGAGAACTCGTCGACCTGGCTGCCCAGCATCAAGCCGATGACATCCTCGATGCTGTCACCGGCGGCGAAACTGGCGTCGCCGGCATTCTTGCCGTTGCGCAGCACCGTGATCCGGTCGGCAATCTGCTGCAGTTCCTGCAGATAGTGGGAGATGAAGATGAGGCCCACCCCGCGATCACGCAGATGCCGGATCGTGCCGAAGAGCTGTTCCACCTCGTCATTGGCCAGCGGCGCGGTCGGCTCATCGAGGATCAGCACCTTGGGCTCTGCCAGTACCGCGCGGGCGATCTGGATCAGCTGCTGCTGGGCAACGCTCAGCTCGTCAACGAAGACCGAGGCATCCAGTTCCTGGCCGGTGGTGCGCAGGATATCGGCTCGCGCCGACTCCTGCACGGTGCGCTCATGGCGCCAAAGCCCGCGGCTTGTGCTCGTGCCCAGGTACAGCTGCTCGGCTACGGTCAGGCGTCCGGCCAGGTGGCGGTCCTGGTGGATCACCTCGATGCCCAGAGCTTCTGCATCGGCGGGGCGGCGGATCTGCACGGCTTTGCCAGCCAGTTCGATGTGGCCGGTATCCAGGGTGTACAGGCCCGTGAGAATCTTGATCAGCGTGGACTTGCCGGCACCGTTTTCGCCCACGAGGCCCAGGACTTCCCCGGCTCGAAGCTGCAGGTGGACATCATCGAGCACCTTGACGTTGCCAAAAGATTTATTGATCCCGGCCATGCTCAGCAAGTCATTAGATGCCGTTGTCATTGCGCACCTGATTCACGTTGTCCTTGTCGACAAAAATCGGCTCGGCATAGCTGGTGCTCGGGACCTGATCGGTTTGCCCATCGAGGAACAGGGCGATATTGCTGGCCGAGGTCGCGGCGATCTGCTTGGTGGGCTGGGCGACGGTGAACTGGTAGGAGCTGTTCGGGTCGGCGATCAAATCCAGGGCTCCGGGCTCCGCATCGACGCCATAGAGCTTGATGTCATTATCGGTGGGGTCGATGGCCTGCGCCGCTCCGATCAGCGGCATGTCCCAGCACGACCAGATCGCGTCGACTTCGCCCTCGGGCAGCCTGCGCAGCTGGTCCTGGATCTGGTTCTTGGCATCTTCGATGGTGCCCTCATACTTGTCCTGGAGTTCAGGGGTGATCTTCTCGATATTCGGGTAGTCCTCGAGCACCAGGTTCAGGCTGTTGTAGCGGATCCGGCACGGCGTCACGCCGGGGAAGCCGTTGAAGACCAGGATCTTGCCCTTGCCGTGCAGGTCTTCTGCCATGGTGCGAGCCAGCGTGGTGCCCACATTCCAGTTGTCGCTGGTGACGTTGTTCTTCGAGTATTCGCTCTGGAAGTCGATGGTGAACAGCGGAATGCCTGCGGCGTCCACCTTGGCCAGGGCAGGGGTGAGCGTCTGCGCATCACCCAGGATCACCACGATGGCATCGGGCGACTGGGTAATCAGGTTTTCCACGTCGGAAACGTGCTTCTCGTCCTTGGCTTCGGCCTGGGTAGCGATGACCTCGCCGCCGAGCTCCTTGATGCGTTCCTGGATCTGCTGGTAGACCACCCGCGAGTAATCGTGCAGGATGTCCTTGGCCGCGATGCCGACTTTCTTGCCTTCCAGCGAAGGAACATCCTCCAGCTGCTGCTCGGCTTGCGGGTTGCTGCTTTGCGCCGCGACCGGAGCCGCTTGGGGGCGCGGTTCTTTCAACGAGCAGCCCGTGAGCAGCGTGGTGGCAGCCAGGGCAACAGCCACAAGCTTCAAGGTGTGCGGGCGAGTACGAGTCATGCCGTCCCTCTCTGAGACATCTAGGACCGAGGGATCCCGCACAGAAGTCCTTGCTTCTGAACCCGGGAGCTCCATCGAACCTGGCTTTAGCACTATCTGCAGGAGGCAAACTTGCTGCGGCGTCATGGAGCCAGGTCTCTCAGCCGCTCTGGATGGGGTGTCATTCGAGTCAAGCATCGATCAGCCACGTTGGCTAAGCCGGCGTCATGGGAGGGAACCCTGCGTCAGATCTCGTCACAAATCCGGGGTTTTTGACAGCTTCAAGCCCCGTGAATGCGTGGACAGCGCGTCATATTTCCGCATATTACGATCCCCGGTTCGCGTTCCCCGGTTCGCATTTGCCTGGCTGCTTGAGCCGGGCAAGCCGTGCACGATGCGGGTACTGCCCAATATCACAATCGCCTAGACTGAATCCAAGGACACCGATCGAGAGGACATCCGCGTGGATTCGACCAGCACAGTGAGCCTGATGTTCGGGCTGCTTGTCCTAGCGCTCACCGCGGGCCTACTGGCCCGCATGGGGGCCGACGGCCGCCTGCCGCGCAACAGCAGCGTTGGCCTGAAAACCCGTCACACCCTGGCCAGCGATGAAGCCTGGCTGGCGGCGCACCGCGAAGCCTCACCAACCCTCAAGCTCTCTGGCATCACCGGCTGGCTCTTCTTGATCTCCTCGGCAATCTTCTGTTTCCTGCAGAATTTCGCCGCAGCATTCGCCCTAGCCGCTATCGGCTTTGCCCTGGTCCTCGTGCTGATGCTGCGTGCCGCGTCCAAGGGGAACAAGGTCGCCAAACGGTTCTCCGCCTGAGCGCCGAATCAACAGCGCACCGCGCCATCAATGAGGAAATCACTGACGACGCGGTGCGGGTGCGCAATGCCCGGCAGCCCCCTAGAGCAGAACTGCCCCGAGGATCCAGACGGTGGCAAACGCCGCGGTCCCCTGGATCGCGGTGGCCACGCTGAGGGTCTTGTACGCGGTGATCACCGGGATCCGGCTGAGCTGCGACACCACCCAGAAGTACGAATCGTTCGCATGCGAAACGACCATCGCACCGGCGCCGACCGCCAGCACGCTGAGCACCATGCCCAGCTCGGAGTCCAGCCCCAGCGAGCCGAGCATCGGGGCGACCAGCGCGGAGGTGGTCACCATCGATACCGTGGACGATCCCTGCGCCGACTTCAATGCGGCGGCAATCAGGAATGGCACCGCCAGCCCCAGCCCCAGGCCGCTCAAGGAACCTGAGAGGAATTCGGTCAGCTTGGAGGAGGCCAGCACGGCGCCGAAGGCCGCCCCGGCTCCGGTGATCAGCAGGATCGGAGCGGCAGTGCGCACCGCCTCATTCATCTGGTCATTGAAATCGGAGAGCTTCTTATCCCCGCTCAGCAGCGGTGTGGCCGACAGCAGGCCGAAGATCAGCGCGATCACCGGGGTGCCGATGAAGGAGAGCACCTCCACCAGCGTTCCGCCACCCAGTGGCGCCGAGGGCAGCTTGGCAATGGAGGCGGCGCAGATCAAAACCAGCGGCACCAGAATCGGCAGGAAAGCCAGGGCCGGATGCGGCAGCTTTCCGAAGCTGGCGCGCAGCTGCTCGTAGTCCAGGCCTGCCAGGTCGTTTTCGTCTTCCGAGGCCATCGGAGTCCACTGGGACTTGTTGAACCGGCTGGCGTAGGCCAGGCCGGCCAACGCGGAGATGGCAGCTACCGGCAGGCCCACGGCGATGATCAGCCCGAGGTTATCGGCAATGCCGATGCTCTCGGCCGCGGCCAACGGCCCGGGGGTCGGCGGGACCATGGTGTGCGTGGCATACAGGCCGGTCATCAGCGCGACCGATGTCGCCAGCGCCGAAACGCCGGTGCGCAACGTGATGGCCTTGCGCAGCGAGTTCAGCACCACGTAGCCGGAGTCGCAGAAGACCGGGATCGATACGATGTAGCCGATGATGCTCAGTGTCAGGTTCGGGAACCGGGTGCCCAGGACCTTGATCAGGGCGTCGGCCATCGAGATGGCGGCCCCCGAGCGCTCCAGGATGATGCCGATCATCGTGCCGAAGAGGATCACCAAGCCGATATTTCCCATGGTGTTGCCGAACGCCGTGGTGACGGTGCTGGCCACTTCGGCCAAGGGGATCTTGTAGGCGAAGGCGGCAAGAATGGCGGCGCCGATCAGCGCAAGGAAGGGGCTGATTTTCCAGCGCGCTGTCACCAGCACAATGGCGACTACGAGGATCAAGAGAATAATGAGTTCGTACACGGTTGGTTGGCTCCTTTGCCACGATCTGCGGTGCGTTCTCCAGCAAAGCGGCTCAAGCTTTGGCGGTTCGAACAGTCGGCAATGAGCCAATACTAGGAAACGGGCAAGAGATCACCTATGGGCATGTGCCCGGAATTCCCAGGGCCCAAAGAGTGAAAAGTGTGCACGGGGTCCAAAGAATGCCTTCGGGTGAGCATCAAAACCGCACTGATACCCACATGTCGTTCAAGCAGCCATCGAGATCGTAGCCCGCAAAGGCGACTCCGGATGCTGGATTCCTACGAGCGCGTTCGCGACGGAGCGCGGACCGAACATGAATGAGACCGCTCTGGCAGTGACGGCTCATGCGTCTACCGTGGGACGAGTCCGCGTGGGAGGACGGCGAATATTGGCAGCAGACAGATCGCAAAATCCGCACGCGGATAAACATGTTGACCGATGCCTGCCTGCTTGATGCCATCAACGGCAACGGGAAGCCCGTTATCACTACCCGGATCCCGCTTTGGAGAACTGCAGCTAGAAGACCTGCAGTTCATCCAGCGCGATCCGCGCGTACACAGCATGCTGCAATCGCAGCGATTCGGCGGCCTGGCGAATATCAGCACCCGTCACCTGGCCGATTCGCTCCAGCCTTTGCACCAGCGTATTGCGGTGGATATGCAAGGATTCCGCGGCCTCGGACATGGAGGAAGCGGCAGCGACCACCAATAGCGTCCTGGCCTGCTCCTGGTTCAAAACCTGCGCGCGGGCGGCCAGATACTTCAGGCTCCGCGCCGGAGTGCGGGCCACAGCCACCGCAATATCCTGGTTCCAGATTCCTTCGAGTTCTCGCCGAGGAAGCATCGCCGGGCGCCCCGCCAACGTCCGCATCGCTTCGGCCTGGGCCAACAGCTCGCCCGCATCCTCGGCGGCCGGCCCGATCAGATAACGGTCATTGGCATTCGGGGCATCCGCCGCCGGCTCATCGCTGGCCTTTCGCAGTCGCCAATGAGCACCAAACAGCCCCACCCAGCAGGTGCGCGCCCCGTCGAGCGCCGGCTGTTCCAGCAACGGATCCTGTTCGCTGCGCGGCAGCCACAGCTCAAGTTGCAACGGCGCACGCAGCCCGTGCGCATCCAGGGTTCTCTCGATCACGTCGGCCGCCACATGCCCGGCAAGCAGCGCTGAAATGATATCCCGGGCCTCGGCGGCCCGGCGAGCGCTCCGCGAGTGCTCGCGTTCCTGGGTGAACAGCAATTGCACGGTCAGCGCGATCAGGTCAGCCAGCGGCTCGACCTCATGCGGTGCGCCGGTCACGCCAACTGCTCCGCACAACCGCTCGTTGAGTATCAGCGGAAGGTTCACCCCGGGCTGGGTGCCTGCGGTGTCATCGGCCTGGGCAACCCGGATGATCTGATTGCGGCGGATCGCTTCGACGCTGCCTTCATGCAGGGTGCCGATGCGCGCGGCATCGCTGGAGGCGATGATGATTCCATGGGCATTCATGATGTTCACGTGGCGATCGATCGTCGGCGCAATGGTATCGACGACCTTTTGCGCGAGCCCGCTGGCCAGTCGAGGTTGCTCCTTTTCGCTCATGGATTCATCCTAGCCGTCACCTCGCCCGGGGAACTGCCACTTTTCAACATGGCACGCTCGGGGACGTGAGGTGCTTCACGTTGAACTTCAGTGATGCTAGGCTCGCCCCAGTCAAGAATCGCGATGAAAGGTCCACCATGAGTTCGGCGATCAGCTACTTAACGGGCGGCTTCCTAGTCTCCTTGCTCGTAACGCTCAACATGACATGGAACCAGCGTTTGCCCGGCATGGTCGGCCCGGCCCTCATCGTGGCGTGCCTTGCAGGGCTCGTCGCATGCCGGCTCTACACCGCTCGAAACCTGCCCCGCCGGCACGATCCAAGGGAAACCTAGGACGCCTCCCGCTCCTGCTGAATCGACCTGACCGTGCTGTTGGCATCAGGCGCAAACGCAAACAACTTGCCATCGGCAACGTGGACCCAGAATCGGCCACATAAATCCGTGGTCCGGTTTTCGGCGCCCTGAGGCCACCAATCGGCGTCCAGGGTTCGGGTGGTGGAGATTTCATTCGCTTCAAAAGACTTGGTACGCGCATCCGAGGCGTAGGCCTTCTTGAGTTCGGCTTCGCTCGGATGTCCCGTGCTCTTGATCGGGACGCATTGTTCGCCTGGCACTTCGCCGGAGTAGTCCATCACGAAAATGCGTTCCATTCCCGTATTGCGCTGCATGAGTTTCACATCGGTTCCGCCCTGGGGCACCCAGGTTGGCAACAATTCTGCTGATACTGCTTCTTCTGAGGTCTTCGCGGTCTTTTCGGTGGATTCATCGTACTTGTCCACGAGCAGATCCGACACGGAGCAACCGGAGAGGACAAGGGACAAGGGAGCTGCCATCAACACGGTGGCGACGTACTTTTTCTTCATCATGATTCCATCGTAGAAATCGGTCGCCACTTGGCACATCGTCTTCTCGTCGCAAGTGGGCCGGCGGCAGTTCATCCCCACGGTGGAGCAGCCGAAAGCTTTTCTCCACCCGCACCACCTAAACTGGCCTCAACAACCGATCCGTCTGGGAGCCAGAAGCCATGGACACTACACCTCACATTGCCGTCACCGGCTCTACCGGGGCGCTCGGCTCGCTGGTGGCCAAGAATCTGGCCGGCCGCTCCATCGCCCAACGCCTTCTGGTACGCGACACAGCCCGGGCTCCGCAACTGCCCTTGGCCACGGCCAGCGCTTTCGACTACGCCGATCGCGCCGCCAGCATCACAGCGCTGGAAGGCATCGAGGTGCTGTTCATGGTTTCGGCCCCGGAGAGCGATCACCGTTTGGACCTGCACGCCGCCTTCATCGACGCCGCGGTGGCCGCTGGGGTGCAGCACATCGTCTACACCTCCTTCACCGCTGCGGCCCCCGACGCGGAGTTCACCCTGGCGCGCGAGCACTACGCCACCGAGGAGCTCCTGCGGTCTTCGGGCCTGCGCTTCACCGCCTTGCGTGACAGCTTCTACCAGGATTTCCTGCCCGATCTGGTGGGGGACGACGGGGTGATCCGCGGCCCGGCCGGGACCGGGCATTTCGCCCCGGTGGCCCGCGAGGATGTCGCACGCACCGCAGCCACCGTCGTGGCCTCGGCGTCCGAACATGCCAGTGCCACCTATGAGCTCACCGGCCCGCAGTCGTTGAGCATGCTGGATGTGGCCCGGATGCTGGGCGCCGAGCGCGGCCAGGCCATCGCCTTCCACGATGAAACCATCGATGAGGCCTACGCTTCGCGTGCCAGGTACGGAGCATCGCAGTGGCAACTTGATGCCTGGGTCAGCACCTATACGGCCATCGCCAGCAACGCCATGGCCACGGTGAGCGACCATATCGAAATCATCACCGGCAGCGCGCCGATGTCCTTCCAGGACTATTTGCGCAAATAGGTCCGGGCCACGCTGAATGCGGTGCGCTCGACCAATGCGAGCGTATCGGCCGAAAGCTCGGCCAAGCTCGCAGGTCCCTGCGCGATGGAGTAGGCCGCCAGGATCCCGGCCTGCTCCAGTGCCGCATCGTCCAGATCCACCGACCCGGCCACCACGATCACATCGGCCTGCTCCCCGGCGGCGTGCAGCACCCCGGACACCACTTTGCCTTCCAGCGACTGGCTATCGAGGCGTCCTTCTCCGGTGATCACCAGATCCGCCGCGCCCAGGATCCGGTGCGCGTCGAGCACCTCGGCGACCAGTTCCCACCCGGGGGTCAGTTCCACGTCGAAGTACGAGGCCAGGCACGTGGCCAAGCCGCCCGCAGCACCCATGCCTGGTTGCTCGCGCAGCGCCCTGCCGGTATCGGCTTCCAGCACGTCGGCCAGCCGGGCCAGGCCGCGATCGAGCACCTGCACCTGCTCTGGCGAGGCGCCCTTCTGCGGTCCGAAGACGGCGGCCGCCCCCTTGGCGCCGAGCAGTGGATTGGTCACATCGCAGGCGATCTGCCAGCGCACCGTGGCCGCCCGCGGGTCCAACTGCGAGACATCGATCTGCGCCAGGTCATTGAGCGCCCCTCCGCCTTCCGGCAGCTCCCGCCCCTGGGCATCGAGGAACCTGGCGCCCAGAGCGCGCAGCAATCCGGTGCCCCCGTCGGTGGTAGCCGAGCCACCGAGGCACAAGATGATCTGCCCAACTCCCCGCTCCAGGGCATGAACAACCAGCGCCCCCAATCCATAGGTGCTGGCCCTCAGGGGCTGGCGTTGGACGTCGCTGACCTGTGGCAGGCCGGCGGCTTCTGCTGCTTCCACCACGGCAATCTTGTGGTCTTTGCTCAAACCCAGCCGGGAGACCACTGGCCGGCCCAGCGCATCTGTGGTCTGCACGGTGAGGGCCTCGGTGCCCCAGGCATCGATCAGCGCCTGGAGGGTTCCCTCGCCGCCGTCGGCGAAAGGCACCGCCGTGATCTCGACCGGGATCCCCAGGCTGGTGGCGGCCGTGTTCACCCCCTGGGCCAGTGCGCCGGCAACCTCGCTGGCCCGGGCGCTGCCCTTGAAGGAGTCGGGCACGATGGCCACCTGCAGCGCGCGCCCTGCGCCGGATCCTGGATTCTGCTCTGAAGTCATGTCCCCCAGCATAGAGAGCCCCGGGGCACAGAACTATGGGCCGATGACCGCATTTATCCGGGACGCTCCCACGTTGATATGTGCACCGCGCCTAGTCATGTGAAACGCGAAGCCCAGCCAAAGGATCGGCACAGGAACCGTGGCTAGCGTAGGAACTACCTCATTGAAGGTGCGAGTGATGATCGTAAAGGTTCCCGCCGGATATTGCCCGGCGGGAACCTTTCTTTAACCCCACACCCAAATCCATGGCCTACGCGCAGTGCCTGCTTATTGCCTGCACAGGCACCGGCCCTAGAGTCATAAGTACCTCATGAAGGTGCGAGTGATGACGAAGAACTGGCCCTGTCGGTCTTGCGACAGGGCCAGTTCTTTGCCCTTAAACGCTGGCCCGGGTCCTGGTTCCCGGGCAGCGGGCAACACCCGAAGCAAATGCGCAGACCATGCTTATTTGGCACACAGAGTGCGCCCCTAGAGTAGTAAGTACCTCATTGAAGGTGCGAGTGATGATCGAGAAGCCCCAGCCCTCCGGAGCAATCCGGACCGGCTGGGGCTTCGAATTTAATGGCTCCGGGACCCGGTGCGATAACGTAGATGGGTCCCTGCACCTCCATCGCCCGGGACATCCTCGTGAATGGAGCCCCGGTGAGAATCCCGATCGCAGAACTGACCCCGATGCAGCGCCAATCGGTGTGGCGCACCGTGAGATCCCCGCGGTTGCTCAAGACCGAGCTGCTGGCCGGACTGGTGGTCTCGCTGGCGCTGATCCCCGAGGTCATCGCGTTCACCGTGATCGCCGGAGTGGATCCGCGCGTGGGCATTTTCGCCTCCTTCACCATGTCCGTAGTCATCGCCATCACCGGCGGGCGCCCGGCGATGATCTCGGCCGCGGCCGGCGCGGTGGCCCTGGTAGTGGCCCCGCTGGTGCGCACCCACGGGGTGGAATACCTGTTCGCCACGGTGATCCTGGCCGGAGTGATCCAGGTGGTGCTGGCCTTGCTGGGCGTGGCCAAATTGCTGCGCTTCATCCCCCGACAGGTGATGATCGGCTTCGTCAACGGCCTGGCCATCTCGATCTTCTGGGCGCAGATGCCCGAGCTGCGCCAGGTGCCCTGGCAGGTGTACCCGCTGGTCGTCCTGGGCGTGGCGATCGTCTGCTTCTTCCCGAAAATCACCAAGGCGGTGCCGGCGCCGCTGATCGCCATCGTGGTGCTCACCGCGATCACCGTCTTCGCAAAAATCGTGGTGCCGACCGTGGGCGACAAGGGCGCGCTGCCCGAGTCCCTGCCCCTGCTGCACCTGCCGGGGGTGCCGTTGGACCTGGGAACCCTGCAGATCATCGCGCCCTACGCGATCGCGGTGGCCTTTGTGGGCCTGCTCGAATCACTGCTCACCGCCAAGCTGGTTGATGACATCACCGATACCCCCTCCAGCAAGACCCGCGAGTCCTGGGCCCAGGGCACCGCGAATATTGTCACCGGATTCTTCGGCGGGATCTGCGGTTGCGCCATGATCGGCCAGACCATGGTGGGGGTAAAGGTCTCCGGGGGCCGCACGCGCATCTCCACGGCCTTTGCCGGGATTTTCATGCTGCTGCTGGCGGTGCTGCTCGGCGATGTGGTGGCGCAGATCCCGATGGCCGCGCTGGTCGCGGTGATGATCGTGGTTTCGGCGACCACCTTCGACTGGCACTCCATCCGCCCGAGCACGCTGAAGATCATGCCCAAGAGCGAAACCTTCGTCATGGCCATCACCGTGGTGCTGACCGTGGCCACCCACAACCTCGCCATCGGCGTGGGCGTGGGCATCCTCTCCGCGATGGTGCTCTTCGCCAACCGCGTGGCCCACATGGTCACCGTCACCCGCACCGTCACCGCCCAGCAAGCGCACTACGAGGTCAACGGAGAGCTGTTCTTCGCCTCCTCGAACGATTTGTTCACCCAATTCCGCTACGCCGAGGACCCGCAGCTGGTCATCATCGACCTGGCCCACTCGCACCTGTGGGATGCCTCGACCATTGCCGCCATCGACTCGATCCGCAGCAAATACCACCACTACGGCAAGAGCGTGGAAATCCGCGGGCTCAATGAGGCCAGCGCGAAAATGCAGGAGCGCCTGGGCGGCAAGCTTTCCTAGGCCAGCCGGCTAGCCTTCGCCCTGGGCGCGCTTGCGCTCGCTGGCCCGGCTGCGCTTCAACGCGTACATGTCCCGGTCCGCCCGGAGGATCATGGTGCTCAGGTTGTCGTCGTTGCGCGCCTGGGCGGTGCCGAAGCTCCACGCCAGGTCCGAGGAGGCCTCGATGCGCTCCATGAGTTGCTGCGCCTCGCAGCGCGAGGTATCGGGGAACACCAGCACGAATTCGTCCCCGCCCAGGCGGCACACCAGATCTCCCGCGCGGGTGCTGCTGCGCAGGTGCTTGACCAGGCTCTTGAGCGCGCGGTCCCCGGCTTCATGCCCCTCCTTGTCATTGATCTGCTTGAATCCGTCCATGTCCAGCAGCGCCACGGCCAGCGGCCGGTAGGTGCGGCGCGCAGCGACCAGGGCGGCATCTCCCCGGGCCGCCAGCCCCGTGCGATTCAGGGCCCCGGTGAGCGCATCGATCTGGGTCTGCTGCCGGAACCGGCGCTTGACGAAGTGCCCGACGAACATTCCCGCCATGGTGAAGAAGACCAGGCTCAGGACATTGAGCAAGCCGCTTTGGTGCTCGGTGCCCACCGCCGGACCCAGGTACACCGAATACGGGATGGTGAAGAGCATGACCGGGTAGATCGTCCAGCGGGTGATGTTGGGGGTGAACAGCCAGGACAGATACAGCGCGATCAGCGGGAATTCCTGGAGCCTGAACACGATCTGCTCATGGTTCACGGAAAAGCCCACGAAGATCACGAAGGCCGACAGCTCGCTCACGGCTCCGAGGTAGGCAATCCACAGCGGGAAGCGATCCAGGTAGGCCCACACCAGGATGACTCCGGCCAGCGCGCCCAGCACGCGAACGACCGCCAGGGCGTGGAGCACCGGCGAACTGAAGTCATTGAACAGGTTGAGCGCGTAGAACACCAGCAAGAAGGCAGAGGCCATGCCGGTGACGGCCACCTCCAAGCGGCTGATCCGCAGCAGCCGCGCCGGCAGCAGGCGGGCCCACCAGAAAGTACCATCACTTTCACGGCGTCGTGAAACATTTGGCATTACGTACTTTCCTTTCCCGTAATGTGCTGACTTCGGCGCTTTTCGGGCCGCGACGGGGTATGATCACCCTTGTGCGCATCGGCCTAATCAGCGCCATACCTTTAATCGGAATCGCCAGGTTAGGTGGACTATGAAGTTCGCGTTTCAGCCGTTAATCGACCTACATTCGAAAACTCTACTGGGCTTTGAAGCCCTCGCACGATTCGACGACGGGCGGGGCCCGCACGAGCACTTCGCTCAAGCCGCCGCCGAGGGGCGCCTGGTGAGCCTGGAGCTGGAGGCCATCGAGCAAATCCTGGCCGCCAGCGCTGCCATCCCCGACGGCATGCTGCTGACCGTCAATGCCTCGGGACCCACCATCGAGGCCTTCTCGACCGCCGGCCAGCACCTGGACGCACGCTTGACCTGGGGACTGGAGCTGAATGAGGAATCAGCGCCGGAGCTGTGCGCCCGCGCCCGCTCCTACGCCGATTTGCTGGGCTGCCTCTTGCTCATCGACGATGCCGGGGTCGGCTACGCGACAGCGGAACGCATCCTGCTGCTGAAGCCGAATATCGTCAAGCTCGATCGCACGATGATCGGGCGATACGCCTCCTCCGAATGCATCCGGGACCTCGTCGATTCGCTGCTGGAAGCCGCCAGGCGCACCGGGGCGAAAACCCTGGCCGAAGGCGTGGAAACCGAGGAGCACCTGGAGCTGGTGCAGCGCCTCGGCTTCGACTACGCACAGGGCTACTACTTCTCGCCCGGACTGCTCGATAGCGACCTGGCCGCCGGGATGCGCGACCTAGGACAACGCGTCGGGATCGATATTCCTGGTTTCTGAGCGCCGCTCCCGCCCCTTGGAGCCGCCCAGGCGCAGCACCGGAAGGATCTTGGACAAGCTCAGGACCAGATACAGCACGGTGTTGATGGCGACGAATGAGGCGAGGATGCCGAACCAGGGGGTGAGCAAGACGCTCTCGGGCAGCAGTATTCCGCGCGGAAGAATGACCAGATGGCTCAGGATCATGATGAGGACTCCTTGCTGGTGGCGGCGTGTTCTACGTGTTTCCATTCGGCCCGGCGCGCGAAGGCGATGTCGGCCACGCCCTTGAGAAACGCGAGGTCAAGGAAGGCGTCGTAGACCAGTTCGGGGACGACCAGCGCGGCCACGATGCGCGCCCGCCACCCTCCCTGCCAGGCCGTGACGACGCGTTCCACCGCGAACAGCGCGCCAAGCAGCATCCAGAAGGGGAACCAGACCCAGGTGTCCATGGAAACGAGCATGATCAGCATCAGCGCGAAGTAGCTGAACAGGGCGATCACCCCATAGCCGATGCCGATCTGCTGCGCCCAATAGCGCATCGTCTGGGGCGTGACCCCATAGGCGCCGAGGTTCTCCAGCGCACCGCGCTGCCAGCGCAGGCGCTGCGCCCACAGCATCTTCCACGTGGGCATGAGCTCGGTGACCACCGTGCAGGGCTCGGGCGAGGTCGTGAGCGCCCCGAGAGTCTTCAGCGCGATCGTCAGCTCGTTGTCCTCGGTCAGCGCGGCCGTGTCATAGACGTCGCCGCGCCGTCCGGGCAATACGGTGCCGCGGGAGGCCGCGACTTCGCGCAACGCCGACGCGCGGAAGACCGAGGCCGTTCCGGTGAGGACAAACACCCGGCCATTCCTGCGGCTGATCTCGCGCTGGTACCGCGTGTATTCATTGCGCTGGAACTGGCCGAGCAGCCCGTGGCCCTCCTCGCCGTGGAACAGCCCGCCCACCGCGGACAGCGCACGATCCTGGGTGAAGCGATCACGGGCTGTGGCCAGGAAATGATCACCGATCTGGCTATCGGCGTCCATGACCATGACGCAGTCGTTATCGCCCAGCTCCGGGAGCAGCGCGCTCAGGGCCTGGTTCAGCGCCCCGCCCTTCTTGTGGATGTTGTCCCGGGACTCGAAGACCTCCACCCCGTGCTGCCGGGCCACCTCCACCGTCTTGTCGGTGCAGTTATCGGCCACGACGATCACGCGCGAAGGGGCGAAGTGCTGCTGGTCGAGTGCCTTCAGGGTTTCGGGCAGCGAGCGTTCCTCGTTGTGGGCCGGGATCAGAACGCTGATGGTGACCGGTCCGGCATGCACCCCGCGGGTCCGGTCCATGATCCCCTTGGGGGCCAGGGGGCGGCCGGAGGTCTGCACCGGGGTACGGCGGTAGCGCAGCGTGACGATTCGTTCGCCGATGACCACCAGCAGCACGAGGACCACGGCGGCGGTGACGGCAAAGAGGAGAATATCCAGCGCCGGCAGCTCGCTGCTGTAGAAGGTCGTCCACAGGTTGCCAACGTGGAATTCCGCCGGATTCCACATCTGCACCGGTTGGCCGCGCGCACTCAGCGCCCAGACCAGCAAGGCCGCGGCGAGCGCGACGATCACGATGACCAGGATCCCGACCAGCCGGCCGAAGTGCTTGTGCAAGGTAGTGCCCCATTTCCGTGTCGGCAGGAGTTGTGAGAGGTGGCGGGAAATCCTGCCGGCTGCGCGGCAGTTCCACCAGTTAGAAGAAAACTAACATGTTCCGCCGTCGCAGCCAACAACGGGCAAGTGCACGCTGACCGGGGATTTCTGCAGGCTGCGCAGCTCCCGGAAAAAAATTCACGAAGATTCCAATCCGCCGGGGACCCGGGCCCGAATACCCCATGACAGCCCAAGCCAAGGGGTTTGGATCACCGACTGGCCCAACGGGGTCGCCAGGTAAGGAGTTCGACATGAAAACCATGCAGCGCAAGACGGCAGGACTGCTTTCGATCGCCGCGGTCGCCGCGTTCGGATTGAGCGCCTGCTCGATGGACAGCAGCAGCGAGACCACCCCCAGCAGCGAAAGCTCGGCCTCCAGCATGAGCGAGAGCAGCCCGAGCGCTTCCGAGGATTCGGGTATGGCCAGCGAATCGGCCATGGACCCGGCCGCCAATCTCGTGGGCCCGGGCTGCGCGGCCTACGCAGAAGCCGTGCCCGAAGGCGATGGCTCGGTGGCCGGCATGGCCAAGGATCCGGTCGCCGTGGCAGCATCGAACAACCCGTTGCTGACCACCCTCACCAAGGCCGTTTCGGGCGAGCTGAACAAGGATGTCGATCTGGTGGACACCCTCAACGGCGATGAGTTCACGGTCTTTGCCCCGGTGGATGATGCCTTCAAGGCCATTCCGGAGAAGGACCTGAACGCTGTCGTATCGGATGCCGACATGCTCACCAAGGTGCTGACCTACCACGTGGTTCCCGGCCAGATGACCCCCGATGAGCTGAAGGGCGATCTTGAAACCGTTGAAGGGGACACCGTCAAGGTCAGCGGCAGCGGCGATGACCTGATGGTCAACGACGCCAAGGTCATCTGCGGCGGAGTGCAGACCGCCAATGCCACCGTCTATCTCGTCGATTCGGTCCTGATGCCACCGGCCAAGAAGTAGCACTGCCGCATCACCGCACGCAGCCAGGAAATGAACCGGTCTTCTTGATCGGCTCGTTTCCTGGCTTTGCACTGTCCTGGATCCGGGATTCCGCCCCGGCTAGACGGCTTGCCGCTGCGCCAGCGCGGCCTTCACTTCCGCATGCGGCAGCGCCGGCGAAAAGTGCCCCTCGCGGCCGGTCGCATCGCGATTGTTGACCAGCGCATTCAGGACGGCTTCCTCCACCGCTTCGACCGTGGCCTCATAGAGCGCGTCCATTTGGCTCCACGGCAGGAACTTGATCTCGTCCAGCGGCACCGGATCGGATTTCTTTTCCAGCACCGAGCGCAATGCCCCGGGGTTGCCCGTGGAGAACGCGAGGAAAATGTCCCCCGAGAAGTGCCCGCCGGTGGTGCCTGTGCGGGCCAGCCCCAGGGGAACCCGCCGAGCCAGGGCCTTGGCCTGCCCCGGAAGCAGCGGCGCATCGGTGCCGACCACGACAATGACCGAGCCGGACCCGCCAGGAATCGCCGCGGCTTCCTGGTCGCTCTCGAACCAGCTGGTGTCCTCGATCGGGCAGGGCGCCTGGGAGCTGCGCCCGATCGGCGCCCCGTTGATCTGCAGTTCCTTGCGGCTTCCAAAATTCGCCTGGGTGAAGACCCCCACCGTGTACTGCTGCCCGCTGGCCGTCACCAGCCGCGAGGAGGTCCCCGAGCCGCCCTTGAAGCCATAGCAGTTCATCCCGGTGCCACCGCCGACCGATCCTTCGGGCACCGGGCCGGTGGCCGCATTGTCCAAGGCCTGGGCCGCATGCTCCGGGGTAATGAGATTGTCATTGATGCGGTTCAGGTACCCATCCCAGGTTTCTGCAACCACCGGCAGCATCCATTGCGCCGAAACCTGCGGATGATTCTTGTGCATCCACTGGTCGACCCCCGTGTGGCATGCCCCGACCGCATGCGAATTGCTGATGAGGATCGGGGTGGAGAATTGCCCGGACTCCTCGATCCAGGCACGGCCGGTCATTTCGCCATTCCCGTTCAGCGAATAGGTGCCCGCGGCGCAGGGCACGCCCACCGACCCGGCGCCGCGCGGAAGTATAGCTGTCACCCCGGTGCAGGCGGAGCCGTCCCCGGGATCGAGCGTCACGTAGCCGACGCTGACACCCGGGACATCGGTGATGGCGTTGTGCTTGCCCGGGGTGCCCTCCAGCCGGATGCCCAGGTCCCGCGCGCGCACCGACGGGCCACGTTGATCTTCTGAATAGTCGTTCATATTCTGTCCAATCTCCACCTATGTATTGACTTTGCAGGGATCACTATATTTGAATCAGTGTTCAGATTATGACGAATGTCACTAATGTTACGGAGTGTTGAACATGCCACCGCAAGAAACGACGAGCGTCGAGATGAACCAGCTGACCCGGGGCAAGCTCGGTGTGTGGGGCGTGATCTTCCTGGTCATCTCCGCCGCGGCCCCGCTGACCGTGGTGGTGTCCGCGGCACCCCTGGGCTTCCGGCTGGGCGGCATTGGCGCGCCCGGGGCCATGCTGTACTGCGGCGCGGTGCTGATCCTGTTCGCCCTGGGATTCACCGCCATGTCCAACCACGTGCCCAACGCCGGCGCGTTCTATGCCTACGCGCTGCATGGGCTGGGCAAGGGGCCAGGCATCGGCCTGGCCTTCGTGACCGTCTTCGCCTACATCTTCCTCTGCGTGAGCTTCTACGGGTTCTTCGGGTACTTCGCGCACCTGACCATGCTCGAACTGGCCGGCATCGATCTCCCCTGGTGGGGATTCTCCGCCCTGGCGATTGCGCTGGTGGCCCTGCTCGGTGTCCGCCAGGTGGATGTCGGCGCCAAATTGCTGGCGGCGCTCGTCACCGCCGAGATCGCCATCCTCTTGGCCATTTCGATCGCCGTCCTGCTCACGGGAGGCCCGGAGCCCATCTCGCTGGCTGGTTTCAACCCGAAGAACATCTTCTTCTCCGGCGGAGTCGCCGGGCTCATGGTCATCGGCTTCGGCGCCTACCTGGGCTTTGAGGGCACGGCCATCTACGCCGAAGAGGCCCGCAGGCCGCAGCGCACCATCCCGATTGCCACCTATCTGGCAGTAACCCTGCTCGCCTGCTTCTACGCCTTCACCTTCTGGGTGCTCACGGTGGCGTTCGGCGTCGACGGGATCATCGCCTTTGCCACCGGGGAGAACTTCGAATCAATGATCTTCGAGGCCTCCGGCAGCTACCTGGGCAGCTGGGCCGCGATCTGCATCCAGGTGCTGATCGTCACCAGCTTCTTCGCCTGCATCCTCGCATTCCACAATGCCGCGGCACGCTACATGTATTCGCTGGGCCGCGAACGGATCCTGCCCGCGGCCCTGGCACGCATCAGCCGACGCCACAACTCCCCGGCGACCGCCTCCATCGTGTTGAGCGCCTTCTGCGCCGCGGCCATCGCCATCGCCGGCTACCTGGTCACCGACGCCTACCTCGGGTTGGCCACCTGGACCTACGCCACCGGCGTGCAGGGGCTGGTCTTCGGGCAGACCGTCGCCTCGATTTCCGTGGTCGCCTATTTCCTCAGGGACCGCAGGGGGCACAGCTCGTGGCGTGTCGTGTTCGCCCCGGCGCTCGGCGCATTGGGCCTAGTGGTCGGATTGATTATGATCGTAGGGAACTTCGAAATCACTACCGGCATGGACGGAGCGGTCAATTGGATTCTGCTGGCACCCACACCGTTGCTCTTCGGCGGCGGGCTGCTCTACGCGGCGTGGCTCAAGCGGCGTTCCCCGGCCGTGTATGCGGAGCTCGGCACGCAGCAGGCTGCCCATGAGCACCTCATCGAACGGCAAGAAGGCTGAGGCCAAGCGGGCCGAACTCGTGGCCGCGGCGGTGCGCGTGGTGATGCGCGAAGGCATCGGCGCGGCCAGCGTCCGCGCGGTGGCGCAGGAAGCGCAGATCAGCGTGGGCTCGGTGCTCTACTACTTCTCGGGGATCGACGAGCTCTTGCGCCGCACCGTGGAAAGCGTCATGGACCGGTATTTCGCCCAGCGGCTGCACGTGCTGGCCTCCTCCGGCACCGCCGCGCAGCGGCTCGCGCGGCTCATCGATCTCGGGGTGCCCGATGACATCGGCGAGGACCTCTCGCGGTTGTACAAGAGCATTGCGCTCAAGCCCACCAACTCGGAAGACCTCGCGCTCTATGAGGGCCTGTACAAGCGCCAGGTGAGCCTGTACCTGAGCATTATCGAAACCGGCCAGGACAACGGCGAATTCACCCCGGAGGCACCGGCCCTGCGGATCGCGCAGAATCTGATCGCGCTGGAAGATGCCTACGACCTGTACCCGGTGATCGGCGTGCCGTTGAGCGGTGCCGAAAAGCGCGCGAACGTCCGATCCTACGCCGAGCTCGCCCTGGGCTGCACGCTCCAGGAGTAGCCAGTGCACGCCGGCTGCGGCCGACGGCCCGGAGGCTGCTACCCGAACTGCCTCGCGGCATCCTCGCGCAACTGGTTCTTGCGGATCTTGCCGGTCACCGTGGTCGGGAAATCCTCCAGGATCTGCACATAGGCCGGGATCTTGAAGTGGGCCAGCTGCCCGCTGCAGTACTCGCGCACGGCCTCGTTGGACAGCGCCTCGCGTCCGGCTTTCATGCGCAGGCAGGCGCAGACCGCCTCGCCGTACTTCTCGTCGGGCACGCCGATGACCTGCACATCCTCGATATCCGGGTGCTGGTAGAGGAATTCCTCGATCTCTGCCGGGTAGATGTTCTCGCCGCCGCGGATGATCATGTCCTTGATCCGGCCCACGATGGTGCAATAGCCGTCCTCGCGCATCACCGCCAGGTCGCCGGTGTGCATCCAGCCCTCGTCGTCGATAGCGGCCCGGGTTTTCTCCTCGTCACTCCAGTAGCCGAGCATCACCGAGTAGCCGCGGGTGCAGTATTCTCCGGTTTCCCCGCGTTCCAGGGTGTCGCCGGTGAGCGGATCGACCACTTTGATCTCCACATGGGGGTGCACCCGGCCGATGGTGGCGGTGCGGCGTTCGAAGTCGTCGTCGCCGCGGGTCTGGCAGGAGACCGGGCTGGTTTCAGTCATGCCGTAGGCGATGGAGACCGCGCTCATCCCCATGTCCTCGACGCAGCGGCGCATCACCTCTACCGGGCAGATGGATCCGGCCATGATGCCCGTGCGCAGCGAGGACAGATCGAAGTCGGCAAAGTTGGGGTGGTTTTGCATGGCGATGAACATGGTCGGCACCCCGTACAGGCCCGTGCATTGCTCCTCGGCCACCACGCGCAGGGTGGTTTCCGCGTCGAATCCGGGTGCCGGGATGACCATGGTGGCGCCTCGCGAAGTGCAACCTAGGTTGCCCATGACCATGCCGAAACAGTGGTAGAACGGCACCGGAATGCACAGCCGGTCGTGCTCGTCCAGGTCGATCATCCCGGTGACCTGGTAGCCGTTGTTCAGGATATTGCGGTGGCTGAGCATCGCGCCCTTGGGGTACCCGGTGGTTCCCGAGGTGTATTGGATATTGATCGGGTCTTCGGGTTTGGTGGCCGCCAGCCGGGCGGCCAGTTCGGCATCGCCGATGGCCGAGCCCTCATCCAGCAGCTGCTGCCAATCCCCGGTATCCAGGTACACCACGCGCTCCAGCTCCGGAGTCTGCGCGCGGGCCTGCTCGACCATCTGCCGGTAGTTGCTGGTCTTGAATTCGCTGGCGGCCACCAGCATCCGCAACCCGCTGTGGTTCACCGCGTAGGCGTATTCATGGGTGCGGTAGGCCGGGTTCACATTGACCAGGATGACGCCGATTTTCGCCGTCGCATACTGGGTGAAGACCCATTCGGCGCAGTTCGGCGCCCAGATCCCCACGCGGTCCCCGGGCTGCAGGCCGGCTGCGATCATGCCCTTGGCCAGCTGGTTGACCTGCTCATCGAGCTGCTGCCAGCTCCAGCGCCGTTGCGTGCTGACTTCTACCAGGGCCTCTGCAGTTCCCCAACGGGCTGCCGTTCTTTCGAAGTTGACGCCGATCGTCTCGTCCAGCAGTTCTGGTTCGCTCTCGCCCTTGGCATAAGCCTTCATCAACAAGCCCCTCAACTCGGTTCAAATGGTGCCCTGCATCACATTCAAACAATAGTCCGGGGGGATCACCCTGCCAACCCTGAGCTCGCAGCGTGCCAGATCAGCCCGCGGCTTTGACCACCAGCGCGCGGATCTTGCCTTCGGTCGCTTCGTCCAGCGCGGTGATCGTCCACGCCACCGGATGCATCAGCGCGCCTTCCTCGAACGCAGGATTCACCACTTCGCCGAACCCGAAGACCAGAAAGTTCTTATCGGGCTTGATGTAGCAAACGTCCTGGCCGTCCTTGACGTAGAAGACGAGACCCCAGCGCACCACCGGCTCCAGGGACGGCGCGCTCTCGCTGATAATCTCGTGCAGCCGCAACGCGATTTCCTTGTAAGGGGCCGGGGCACCTGCCAATTTATTGCGGACTGCGTCATCGCCTTTTTTGCCAAAAATCATGTTCGGCTCCTCTGGATCATGGCCGGATCTGCCGTGGCCAATTTGTAACTTTTCTGCCCTGTTCTAACAATCCAATAATCTACCCGATGAGACCCCCAAAACCTGTGGATAACCAGCCAAACTGTCCGTATTCCGCGGGAAAATGAAGCATGAGAAATAACTACTTTGCACCCGATGACGATGACGAACATCGCCTCCCGCTGGATCCGCCGGGCACCCGTGGCGAATCCCAATCGGACTCGTTCTTCACGGACCAACTGGAGCACCAGATGTTTTTCGGTCCAATGAAGAAGCTCACCGACGAACTGTACAACGCCGGCCCGCTCAAGGACCCCGGCGAGGGGCTTCGCCGTCTGGAGAAGATCCAGAAGCTGAAGAGCATGCTTGATGCTGCCACCTCGGTCATCATGGCCGACAGTGTTGAGCTGGTTGCCCAGGCCTTCGCCGAGGAGGACGTCGCCAAGCCCTATCTCGAATCTGATCAGGAGCGGCGTGAACGTCTCAGCGCCAACTACTACTCCGTGGACCGCGCTAGCGACCAAGTCATCACGTCGAATTTTGTTGCCGAAGCGGCGATCGCCCTTCGCATGACGACTCAGAAAGCTCGTGCCCGGATGTTCACGGCCAAGGGCTTGCGCCATGCTTGCCCGCAGACCCTGCAGGCACTGGCCGCTGGGCAGATCACTACCTCTGCGGCGCGTGCCATCGTGAAAAGCTCGCAGGATCTTTCGCCGGAGCAGATCGAGCTGATGGAGCACCAGCTATTGCCGGTTGCCACGACATCATCCGATGACACAGTCAGCCAGCGGGCCCGCAGGTTCCATGATCGATCCAATCCGGAAGCTGCTACGGCTCGTCATGAAAAGGCTGCCGACTCGAGGAAAGTCACCAGTTGGAGCCGCCCCGACGGGATGGCTTCCCTCAACTTGACCGCCTCCGCTATCAACGTGCGTTCCATTATGAACACCTTGGACTACGAGGTCTCTCAGCATAATGATCCGCAGGACACTCGCACCAAAGCCCAGCTCATGTCAGATATTCTCTGCGACGCACTGATCAACGGTTGGCCGAGCACCAATGGCACCCCGCTCAAGCCCCGGGTTGTCGTGACCATTCCGGCGTTGCAGATGCTGGCTAATCCGAAGTGCTCCATGGCTGATCTGGAAGGCTACGGCCCGATCCCCATGGGCTTGGCCATGCAGCTGGCCAAGGATGCGCCTTCCATCATCCCCATGCTCACCGATCCATTTAGCGGAGCCGTGATGGATGTGGGGCGCAAGCGCTACAAGGCACCGCGCGCGCTCAAGGAATTCCTTCGCGCACGCGATCAGCATTGCTGCTACCCAGGATGCCGACGCACCGCGGATACCTCCGAGGTGGACCACGTTGACGCATGGGAGACCGGCGGGCACACCGACCGGGAAAACACCGAACTGCTGTGCAAGCAGCATCAGATGTTCAAGCACGCGCTTGGCTGGAGGGTCACCAACCGCCCCGATGGCTCCAAATGCTGGCGTACCCCTCACGGGCTGAATTCGCTGGTGATCCCGGGCAGTGTTGAGAACGTCGAACACTTCGAGCACGTTCACAACCGCTGCCCCGAGCGCAAAGTTGCCTCGCCAGCGGACCTTCGGCGGATCCTGGCCAGGCCCCATCTTGGCGATGGCGACTTCAACTTCAAGCTTCACAAGCCTGCGACCGACACTGCAGGACAGACCCCAGCTCCTGACTGAGGCTGGTTGAACTCCAAGGATCCTGGGTGACGTATTTTTTCCGTCACTGCGCACGAACCAGAACACCACTACCCTCACAAATCCACGACGGCGAGGACATCGGCAACGTCGCGCACCTCCGGCGCGCGCTCTTCAGCCCCGTGCTTCCGAGCTACATGGAAGCATCAGCGTGAGGCCGCTGAATGAAGGAATTTTTCCGTCACATCGTCAGGGGGAAGGTGCCCCGCGCGGCCGTGACGACATCAGCCCAAGGGCTTCCTGAGCGAAGGAAAAAATCCGTCAGCCAGGAGCGTCGCCCTGGCAGTCATCGACAGCTTGCCGACAGCTATCGTCCAAGTTGCCATCAAGGTATTCTGGTGAAACCATCATCGGCACCACATCAAGCAGGTCGCCCCATGAATGAAGAGTACGTCGAAAAAACCGCGGCACCGGACACCCAGGGCCCCGCGGCACCGGCCCATGGTCAGCGCAGCTTCCTGCATATCCTGATCAATACCGCGGTAGCGAACTTCACCACCAGCTTCCTGTGGTTCGCGCTGACGTTCTGGGTGTATCTGGAAACCGAAAACGTGATGGCGACCGGCATTATCGGCGGCGCTTTCATGCTATTGATCGCGGTGTTCTCCATGGTCTTCGGAACCATCGTGGACAACCACCGCAAGAAGCCGGTGTTCGTGTTTTCCGCGATGATCACCGCCATTGCCTTCAGCCTCGCCGGGCTCATCTACCTGTGGCTGCCGACCGAAGACATCCTGGACGTTGGCGGCTGGCAGTTCTGGCTCTTCTGCCTGGTGATCCTCTTCGGCTCCATCGTTGAACAGATGCGCGGGATCGCCCTGTCCACCACGGTGACACTGCTGATCCCGGTCGAACGCCACGCCAACGCCAACGGCCTGGTGGGCACGGTGCAGGGCATCGCGTTCATCATCACCAGCGTGTTCAGCGGCTTGGCCATCGGCTGGCTGGGGATGGGCTGGACCCTGGCGATTTCCATCGTGATGGTGGTGCTGACCATGCTGCATCTGCTGCAGATCAGCATCCCGGAAGACGAGCCTGTGAAAGAGGAAGGCCGCACCAAGACCAGCGACCTGCGCCTGGGATTCAGCACAGTGATGGCCATCCCCGGGTTGTTCGCGCTGATCATCTTCTCGATGTTCAACAACTTCATCGGGGGCACCTACATGGCGCTGATGGATCCCTACGGGCTGACCATCATGTCGGTCCAGGCCTGGGGGCTGACCTTCGGGCTGGCCTCGACCGGGTTCATCATCGGAGGCCTGGCGATCGCGAAATTCGGCTTGGGCAGCAATCCGATCCGCACCATGCTCTGGCTGGTGGCGGCCATGGGACTGCTCGGCGCGATCTTCACCATCCGCGAATGGACATGGCTGTATATCGTGGGCATCTGGCTGTACATGATGCTGATCCCGGCGGTGGAGGCCTCGGAGCAGACCGTCATCCAGAAGGTGGTTCCCTTCCGGCGCCAGGGCAGGGTCTTCGGCTTCGCGCAGATGATGGAGGCCTCGGCGGCGCCGATCACCGCATTCTTGATTGCGCCGATCGCCCAGTACTGGGTCATCCCCTATATGCGCAGCGAGCAGGGAGGCGAACAGCTCGGCTGGCTGCTCGGCGCCGGCCAGGCCCGCGGCATCGCGCTGATCTTCCTGGTGGGCGGGCTGATCATGATTGTGGTGGCCCTGCTGTCCATGGGCACCAAGCAGTACCGCAAGCTGTCCGCAATTTTCCAGACAGAAAACCCGACCACCGCTATGGAGCAATAACTTGGCAGCAACCCAGAAAACCCTTCCCACCGACGTTGATGTCCATGAATTCATCGCTGCCGCGACCCCGGAAAAGCGCCGGGTTGATGGTGAAGCACTGGAAAAGATTTTCAGCGAAGCCACCGGGGAAAAGCCGGTGATGTGGGGACCGAGCATCGTGGGCTACGGGACCTACACCTACGTGTCGCCCAGCAACCCCAAAAACACCGGCATCTGGCCCAAAACCGGCTTCTCGCCGCGCAAGGCACAGCTGTCGATCTACGGGGTGAAGGATCTTCCCGAAGGCGCGGCGCTGTTGCCGCAGCTGGGCAAATACACCGAAGGTGCCGGCTGCGTTTATGTGAAGAAGCTCGAGGACATTGATCTTGAGGTGCTCAAGAAATTGGTCGCCATCGCCGCTGCCCGCCCGGATCACACCGCGGGCTAAATCCGAAGATGGCGGCCAATGGCTATTCGGCTTCTTCGAAGAAGGTCTCGACCTCGGTGATGCCCGCGGAGATGACCGGCACCAGGCGTTCGTCGATGCTGTAGGTTTCCCCATCCTTGGCCAGCAGCCCGTAGCCGACCAGCGAGTCCATGGCGGCCTGCGCTTCGGGGAGGACCGCGTCATAGTTCTTCGGGCCGACATTGCGGCGCAGGCCTTCGAGGTCGCCGTCACGTCCGGTGGAGGCGGTGACCAGGAGGTTGCGCAGCACCAGGTAATGGGCTTCATCGCGCAGGGTGACGTCGAACGCGGGGTTCAGGTGCGCCTGGACGCATCCGACAGCCATCTCGAAGAGGATCTGCGCGCTGGCGGCCTGGTCGCCATCCACCAAAAGGTCGTAGGATTCCTCGTCCAGGGTCATCATCGGCCCGTCGAAGTCCACGACGGATAGGCGTGCGGCGCCCCAGATGTAGGTGAAGACCAATGGTGCGGGGGCGTCGTTGTCGAGGGCTTGGGGGTCCAGTCCCAGGGCGGTGAGCACCCGGGCGCGTGCCTGGCTGCCGGCTTCGCTGTCATCGGACATGTCCACACCGTCACCCAGGGCCAAGGCGAAGGCCTTGACCTTGTTGAACAGTTCGGTGTCGCGCAGCAGTTCGCAGATTTCCGCGTCGCCTTCGGCGAAGCCATCCAAGGTGTCTTCGAGCATTTCGCGCAGCGCTTCGAAGTTCTCTGGCTCGCCTTCCCAGAGCTCGCGCTCTTCGAGGAAGCTGAGGTAATCCAGCCAGGAGACGAAGATCGGTTCCGGCGCCATGGAGTCCGGTAGGCCCATCAGGTGCTCAGCCAGGGATTCGCCGAAGAGGTCAATATCGATATCGCGCAGGTTGGAGCTGCTGGCTTTCTGCGCGTATTCCGCGCCGACAGCGCCGATGGCAAAGAGCTGCGCGCTTGCGGCAGTGGCGGCATCTTCTGGCGAGAAAGCAGGGACGGTGGCCGACACCCAAGCGGTGTAGTCTTCGCGCAGCGAGTCGACGTATTGCTCCACCTGGATGCGATAGACGCTGCGGCCACGCTGGGCGGCTTTGGCAGGATTTCCTGCGCCGGAGTTCTTCTTGCTTTGACGCTTTTTGCTGGCCATGAGCGTTCCTTTGAGTGATCGATCGTGCTCTTAGCATCAAGCCTACGGTGTCCGGGGAAAATCCATTGACCTATCGGTGGGAATCGGACAAGATGAGCAACAGAGGAACTTGGAAGTCCTAGCACCTGCGGTACGAGGGAGAACCGAATGAAGATCGCCGTTCTAATCAAGGAGGTCCCGGATACGGGGGCCGATCGGACGCTGGAGAAGCAGACCGGCTTGGCTGATCGCGCCGCCTCCGAAGCGGTGCTTGATGAAATCGGCGAGCGCACGCTTGAAGTGGCACTCAAGATCCAGGATGCGGATGCGGACACCCGGATCACGGCGCTGAGCATGGGACCGGAATCCATCCAAGCCACCCTGCGCAAGGCCCTGGCCATGGGGGCCGCCGACGCAGTGCAGATCAGCGACGATGCGCTGATCGGCGCCGACCTGGTCCTCACCGCCGAAGTCCTGGCCGCCGCATTGCGCCGCGGGCACTACGACCTGATCCTGGCCGGGAACATGTCCACCGATGGCTCGGCGGGCATGCTGCCAGTGATGCTGGCCGAGTTGCTCTCCCTGCCCGCAGCCACCTCGCTGTCCGAAATCAGCATCGCCGACGGGGTGCTGCGCGGAACCCGCGAGCTGGAGGGCGCCACCGCGCAGATCAGCACCCCACTGCCAGCCATCGCGTCGATCACCGAGGCCCTGCCCGATGCGCGCTTCCCGAATTTCAAGGGCATCATGGCCGCGAAGAAGAAGCCGATCGAAATCCTCTCGCTGGCGGATCTCGGCGTTGACGCCCTGCCGGCGGATACCGCCCGGTCGATCATGCTCGCCGTGTCCCAGAAGCCTGCGCGCGAGGCGGGCACGATCATGAATGATGACGGCCAGGCCGGTGCCGCGCTGGTCGATTTCCTGGCGAAGAACAACCTGGTGTGAACGGAAAGATGACCATGACAGCCTTTGCCGCAGATTCCATCCTTGTTTTCCTTGAAACCACGGCCGCCGGCGAATTGTCGAAAAGCAGTGCCGAACTGCTCGGCGCCGCCGCCGGTGTCGGCACCCCGGTAGCCCTGGTGGCCGCGCCCGACGAACATCGTGAAGCCTTCGCCGCCCAAGCCGCGCAGGCCGGTGCGTCGGCGGTGCTCAGCGCTGGTGTTGAGTCAGCGATCCTCACCGGGCAGCTGGCCGACGCGCTGCAGCAAGCCTACGATCTGGTGCAGCCGCACGCCGTGCTGCTGGCCCATAGCCTGACCTCGCGCGAGGTGGCCGCCCGATTCGCCGTGCGCAACAAGCTGGCCCTGAGCGTGGATGCGCTGGGGGTCCAGCGTGATGAGCAGGGAGTCATCGCCAGCCATTCGATCTACGGCGGGGCCTTCTCGACCACGAGCGCTCCGACCTTCGGCGCGCCGGTGATCACGGTGCGGGTGGGCAGCATCGATGCCCGTGCGCAGGGGCAGGAACCGGCGGTGACCGCTCTGGAGCTGGCTGGCGGCACGACCCCGGACATCCAGGTGCTTGATCTGACGAAGGCCGAGTCCGACTCGGCTCGCCCCGAGTTGCGCACCGCCGCCAAGGTGGTTTCGGGAGGCCGCGGGCTGGGCAGCACCGAGCAATTCGACGTGGTGTACCAGCTGGCCGATGCCTTGGGCGCCGGCGTGGGCGCTTCGCGCGCCGCGGTGGATGCAGGGTTCATCGAACACGCAGCCCAGGTCGGGCAGACCGGCGTGGCCGTGTCCCCGCAGCTTTATGTCGCCCTGGGCATCTCCGGCGCAATCCAGCACAAGGCGGGAATGCAGACGGCCAAGACCATAGTGGCCATTAATAAGGATCGCGATGCGCCGATCTTCGAGATTGCCGATTTCGGCATTGTCGGCGACGTCTTCAAGGTGGTCCCCCAGGTGATTTCCGCGCTGGAAGCACGCAAGGCGCAGTAATGACTAGTCCAGCATCCAAGAGCCTGCGGCAGGGCCTGCCCCGGATTCCCGGGGGCGAACCATGGCCGCCGGCCGGCGCACAGGCGGTGGAACCCCAGACACCCGTCGCCACTGAACCGGCCGGGGTTATCGAGGAACCGGTGGCAGCTGCAGCGACACCGGCGCGGACTCTGCGCCAGGGCCTGCCCCGGGTAGCCGGCGGGGATCCGTGGCCGCCGGCAGATGCACCAGTGAAGGTTGCAGCCGTTGCTGTTGCCGTCGCAGAGGACCGGCCTGCGCCAGCACCGGTATTGAAACCTGAGCACACGGTGGCACCTGAACCTGACCAAGAGACCGCGCCAGCGCCTGCAGCCGCTCCGATTGAAGCCCATGGCGGTTCGCCGGCAGTTCGTCGGGGATTGCCGCGGGTGGCTGGCGGCGAGCCATGGCCGCCGAGCAGTTTTGCCGCCGCGCTGCCGGCCCTTGAAGTTCCAGCCGAACCAGCCGAGCAGGTCCCAGCAGCGGAGCCTGTTGCCGTAGCGGCTGCTGCCGTAGAACCAGTTGTCGATCCTGCTATCGCGGTTGCACCTGCTCAAGCGCCAGAAGCTGCACCGCCAAAGCCGGCCACACCCGAGACGAAGCGCCATGGCCCGTTGACCACCAAGCAGTGGGTGCTCGCTGGCGTCCTGGGTGCGTTCTGCGCGCTGGGCATGGCCACGGCGGTAGTCCTGGTCGCCCGCGGCATCGCCAGCATCGATTCGGTGGAATCCTTCATCCAGCGCTACCCCGGCGAATACCATTTGCCCGAGTCGGCTCCGGTGGGTGTTCCTGCGTGGCTGGCGTGGAACCACTTCTTCAACGTCTTCCTGATGGTCCTGATTATTCGTTCCGGATTGCTCGTGCGGCATCAGAAGAAGCCGCCCGCCTACTGGTCCTCCAAGCGAAGCCCCAAGGTCAGCATCAATCTCTGGTTGCATCAGAGCCTTGATCTGTTGTGGATTATCAACGGCCTGGTGTTCATCGTCGCGCTCTTCGCCTCGGGGCACTGGATGAGAATCGTTCCGACCTCGTGGGAAGTGTTCCCGAATGCGATCTCGGCAGCCCTGCAATACCTGACGCTGGATTGGCCTACGGAAAATGGCTGGGTGAACTACAACTCGCTGCAACAGCTGGCGTACTTCGTCACCGTCTTCATCGCTGCGCCCTTGGCAGTGATCACCGGATTCCGCTTGAGCGCGTTCTGGCCGAAGAACCCGTCGCTGAACAACAACTACCCCATCGAGCTGGCACGTGCCGTGCACTTCCCGACCACGATCTACCTCGCCCTGTTCATCGTGGTTCACGTGATCCTGGTGTTCTCCACCGGGGCTTTGCGCAACCTGAACCATATGTACGCGGCCCAAGGATCCACCGACCCCGCGCAGTACGCCGATCACTGGACGGGCCTGTTGTTCTTTGCCTTGTCGCTGCTGGTGATCACCGGGGCCTGGATTGCGTGCAGGCCCATGGTCCTCTCCTCGATCGCAGGCATCTTCGGAAAGGTCAGCTCCAGATAAGGGGCCAGAAATTGCCTCTCACGCAAATCACCTCGCGTGAGCAGCTCGCCGCTCGCTATGGTGATTTGAGAGCATCCGCCAGGCAACCGAAGGATCAAGGCCATGCACGATCACCACAGCGCCGACGAGCTAGACGGCGTAGCTTTCTGGGAAAACCACTACGTGCAATCCGAGCGCGTCTGGTCCGGAAAGGTCAACCAGGTCATCGAGAACCTGGTGTCGCCGCTGACCCCTGGGGCTTCCCTGGATATCGGCTGCGGTGAAGGCGGCGATGTCCTGTGGCTGGCAACGCACGGCTGGCAGGCCACCGGCCTGGACATCTCGCCCACGGCTATCAGCCGCGCCCGCGAGGAAGCCGAGAAGCACCAGATCGCCGAAGCCGATGCGCAATTTGTCGCCACCGACCTTGGCCAATGGCACACGGACCAGAGATTCGACCTGGTGACGCTGAGCTTCTTCCAGGCACCTTTCGAGTTCCCGCGCGCTGATTTCCTGCGGAAGGCCGCGAGCTTCGTGGCCCCGGGCGGACACCTGCTGGCCCTGTCCCATGCGGCGCGCCCTTCATGGGCACCGCCGGTGGATCATGAACTTCCGGCCTTCCCCACCCCGCAGGAAGAACTCGCAGCGTTGTCGCTGGATCTCAACGAGTGGAATATCTTGCAAGCTGAGGTCGTGGAACGCAGCATCATCGCTCCGACCGGCCAACCGGCAGTGATGGAAGATTCCGTGGTGTTTGTCCAGCGCAAGGCCTGAAATGGAGTGATCCCCCAGCCTGCGCAGCTGGAGGATCACTGATGGCATAGATTCCCACACGGATCTATGCCGGCTTGAGCACGCCCACCGGTTGATAGTCGCGCAAAACCACAGACCGGCGAACCACCGCACGCAGGTCTTCAACCTGATTGGCGCCCTGCGGCAAGGACCGCAACTGCACCAGCACGTTGCCCAAAGCGGTGCACTCGACCGGGCCGGCAGCAACCGGCACCCGGGCAAGGTCAGCGGTTCGTTGGCACAGCAGCTCGCCCTGGGATCCGCCGCCGACAATGTGGATATCCTCGAGATCGAACCCGCCGAGCCGTGCCGCTTCATGGGCTTGAGCGGCAAAGCGCGCAGCCAGGGACTCGATGACAATGCGGATCAGCTCGGCACGCGTTTCAGGTGCGCTCCCCCCAGCCATCTTGATCGCTTCGCTGATGCGTACGGGCATCCGTCCCGGGGCGAGGAACACCTCGTCTTGCGGATCGATCAACACCTGGGGAACCGGCAGCTTCGCGGCATCGGACAGCAGCTCGGCTAGCTGGACCTCCGGTTCCGAGGCCTGCGCAGCCTGCTGGTTCCAGTGGTTCACCGATTCGCTGAGCAGGAAGGTTCCGGTGACGTTCTTGAGGAACCGGACAGATCCATCAAGGCCGAGCTCGTTGGTGAATCCCGCCGCTTGAGCCTGCGGTGTCAGCACCGGTTCAGCCAGTTCCACTCCGACCAGCCCCCAGGTTCCGCAGGAGATGTAGGCGGAACTCTTGCCCGCCAACGGTGTCGCAGCCACGGCACTGGCGGTGTCATGGGAAGCAACAGCCACTACCTGCACCGAACTCGAAGCACCGAACTCTTGGGCCAATCCCGGCAGCAAGGAGCCAACAACTTGGCCAGGGCGGATGATCGGCGCCAGCTTGCCAGCCACCCCGAGCTCACGCACCAATTCCCCATCCCACGTGCCGGAACGCTGGTTGAGCAGGCCCGTGGTGGAAGCATTGGTCCACTCGCAGCGCGCTTGCCCAGTCAGCAGCCAGTTGATGTAGTCGGGCACCAGCAACAGCTGGTCGGCCGAGCCAAGCCGCTGCTCCTGCTTCTCGGCCTGCAGCTGGTAAATGGTGTTAAAGGCCAGGAACTGCAGGCCGTTGCGCTCGAAGAGCTCAGCACGGCTGAACTTCTGCTCCAGTTCTGGCACCGCCAGTTCAGTGCGCGGATCACGGTAGTGCCGCACCTGCCCCAGGCGTTGCCCCTGCTTGAGCAACGCGTAGTCCACCGCCCAGGAATCGACTCCGATGCTGGCGATGTCCGGGCGCAGTGCAAAGGCTTTGGCCAGCCCTGCCCTGATCTGCGACCACAGTTCATCGATGTCCCAGGCCAGGGCCTGGGCTGATGCGCTGGAGTCGAATTCGGCCAGTGGCACCGGCCCGTTGGCGAAGCGGTGGACGAGGGTCAGTTCAACCTTGCCGTCCACCAGCTCGCCAATCATGACGCGGCCACTGGTAGCTCCCAGATCGATGGCGGCAACGGGGTGCCGGTCTTGATTCGGGCTCATCGCAGGAACGCTGCAGCAACACCAGAGTCCACTGGAATGTGCAACCCTGTGGTGCGAGTTAATTCCGGTCCGGTTAGCACATATACCGCATCGGCAATATTTTCGGGAATGACTTCGCGCTTCAGAATCGTGCGGTTGGCATAGAACTGCCCCAGGTCTTCTTCAGCCACTCCATAGGTCGCTGCGCGGTTGGCTCCCCACCCGGAGGCGAAGATGCCGGATCCGCGCACGACGCCATCGGGGTTGATGCCATTAACCCGGACACCGTGCTCGCCCAGCTCAACTGCCAGCAATCGCACCTGGTGGGCCTGGTCAGCCTTGGTGGCCGAGTAGGCGATGTTGTTCGGGCCGGCAAAAACGGAGTTCTTCGAGGAAATGTAGATGATGTCGCCGCCCAGCTTCTGCTCGATCAGCACCTTGGCCGCGGCCTTGGAGACCAGGAACGAGCCCTTGGCCATCACATCATGCTGCAAATCCCAGTCGGCTTCCGTGGTTTCCAGCAGTGATTTCGACAGCGACAGCCCGGCATTGTTGACGATGAGGTCCAGGCCGCCGAAGGCCAGGACCGCTTCATCGATGGCTGCTTGCACGGCCTGGGCGTCGGCCACGTTGGCTGCCACGCCAACGGCCACATCCGAGTCGCCCAGTTCCGCGGCGGCATCTTGTGCCTTGGCCAGGTCCAGATCGGCGATCACCACGCAGGCGCCCTCGGCGGCAAGCCGCTTGGCCACAGCCTTGCCGATACCCGAGGCGGCCCCGGTGACCAGCGCAATGCGGCCGGCATGGGACTTCGGCTTCGGCATGCGCTGCAGCTTGGCTTCCTCCAGCGCCCAGTACTCGATCCGGAATTTCTCCGCATCTGAAATCGGGGTGTAGCTTGAGAGCGCTTCGGCTCCGCGCATGACGTTGATGGCGTTCAGGTAGAACTCGCCAGCCACCCTCGCGGTCTGCTTGTTCGCGCCGTAGGAGAACATGCCCACGCCGGGAACCAGGACAATCAACGGGTCAGCCCCGCGCATCGCCGGGGAGTTCTCATCCTTGTGGATCTCGTAATAGCGCTGGTAGTCCTCGCGGTACTCGGCGTGCAGCTCCTGAAGCCGGGCGAGCTGCTCGTCGATCCCGGCGGTGCCCGGCAGATCCAGGACCATGGGCTTGACCTTGGTCCGCAGGAAATGATCCGGGCAGCTGGTGCCAAGTGCGGCCAACGGCGCCAGCTTCTGCCGGGAAAGGAAATCCAGGACCCGCTCGTCGTCGCTGAAGTGGCCGACCATCGGCTTGTCGTTGCTGGCCAGTGAACGAATGGTTGGCGCCAAGGCGGCGGCACGGGCGCGGCGCTCGGCCTCCGGCAGGGCCTGAAAGCCGGGGATCACTGGACCGAAGGGCTCGGGTGCGCCGTGTTCCTGGATGTAGGCGGCGGCGGTGTCGATGATCCACAGGGAGTTGGCTTCGGACTCTTCGCTCGTATCTCCCCAGGCGGTGATTCCATGTCCGCCGAGGATGCAGCCCACCGCTTGAGGGTTCTCTTCCTTGATCCGGGCAATATCCAGCCCGAGCTGGAAGCCTGGCCGGCGCCAGTCGACCCAAGCGACCTTCCCGCCGAAGATCCTGGCGGTCAGTTCCTTCCCGTCCTTGGCGGTGGCGATGGCGATGCCGGAGTCCGGGTGCAGGTGGTCCACGTGGTTGGCGTTGACCAGGCCATGCATGGCGGTGTCGATGGATGGGGCCGCGCCTCCCTTGCCGTGCAGGCAGTAGTCGAAGGCGGCGACCATCTCATCTTCCCGGTCCACGCCCGGGTAGACATCGACCAGGGCGCGCATGCGATCCAGACGCAGCGTGGACAGCCCCTTCTCGGTGAGCGTTCCCAGATCGCCGCCGGATCCCTTGACCCACAGCAGCTCGATGTTTTCCCCGGTGACCGGGTCGATGGTGGTGCCCTTGGCCGAGGTATTTCCGCCGGCGTAGTTGGTGTTCTTCTTGTCCTGGCCCAGTCGGTTGGAGCGCTCGATGAGCGCGGCCGACGCACTGGTGGTGGCAGGTGCGATGCTTTGAGTCATGATTCTCTCAGGTGTTCCTCGTCGTGTTCAGCGCCGGCGCTTAGGCGTCAACCTTGTTGGGGGCGACCAGCTTGCCGTAGCGCGCGATTTCAATTTCTTCCAGGGACTTGCCCCGGGTTTCCGGAGCCCAGATCGTTCCGATCAGCAGGGCCGCTGCGAGCAATCCCAGGATCAGCAAGCCCAGCTTTTCCAGTCCCATGCTGGTCAGCAGCACCGGGAAGACCAGCGACAGCAGGCCGACCATCACGCGGGCGAGCATGAACAGCATGCCCTGAGCGCTGGCACGGTACTTGGTCGCGAACAGCTCCGCGGTCCATAGCCCGTAAAAGGCCTGAGCGCCGATACCGGCCGAAATGCCCCAGGCCACCGCGTAGAACAGCAGCGAGAAGGCTCCCGGAGGGACGAAGATCAGCACCGCCCACGCCACGATGCCCAGCAGGGCGCCAGCGAAGTACAGCCAGCGGCGGGAGACGCGGTCGCCATATTTCATGAAGCCGAAGTAGGTGGCCGCAGCGGTCAGCACCCAAACCAGGACCTGAAGCAGGTTCTGCTGGGTGGCCGATTCGACACCGGCGGCCTCGTAGACGCGCGGCTGGAAGATGCCCGCCTGGCCGGCCACGGTGTTCCATAGCCCGTAAACACCGATCAGGAACAGCAGCGCCGTCCAGTTCTTGCGTTCGGCCAGCAGCCCGCGGATCCCTGAGAAAAAGGAGACCTTGGTCCCGTTGGCCAGCTCGGCGGCCCGCTGTTCCTTCCAGCGGGTGGATTCCGGCAGGCCGCGACGGACCCACCAGGTCACCGCGGCGACGACGAACAGGTGGAAGAAGATCAGCCGGGATCCGTTCACTCCCAGCGGCCCGACCAGGATGGCCAGGGCAAAGCCCACGGCCGGGCCGAAGGACCAGGCCAGCTGGGCGGTGCCCACGTGGGCGGCCCGCGATTCCTCGGGCGCTTCCTCGGCGATGTAGGTCCAGGAGGCCGGGACTCCGGCGCCCACGGCGATGCCCATGAGCACCACGCCCACCACCAGCAGCGCGGTGTTGAAGGTGAAGGTGATCAGCAGGGCACCGAGCATGAAGACCATCAGGTCGTAGGTGTAGATGAACTTGCGTCCCAAACGGTCGCACAATGGGCCGCCGATCATCGCGCCGAGCGCCGCGCCAAAGGCGTTGGCGGAGACCGCGGCGATCACGCCGACCAAGCCGTCATCAAACCCGAAGGCCGACTGCCATAGGCTCAAGCTGGTGGCCAGGGCAATAATGGCGCCGGCCTCGATGTAGTTGCTCATCGCGACGGCAATGGTGGCTTTCCAGCCGGTGATGCCGCGCTTCGTTGCTGCGGTACCCATTTATGCTCCCCATCCTGCTTGGACCCCGCCGACACGTTCGGCTTCGATGCGGTTCTGGTAGTCCGATGCGCGGAAGGCCTGCATCGGGTCCGCTGGCAGGCCGCGTTCGGCGCGCCAGGCTTCAAGTTCCGCACGGATATCGGTGTAGAAGGCGTTCATGAAGATCTCGTTGGCCGCCAGCACGTCACCGGAAATCTGCGCTTCGGTTAGCGCTACCCGGTCGATCAGCAGGGCGCGGGCGGTCATCTCCTGGACGTTGAGCACGCTGCGGATCTGGCCCTGGATCTTGTTCTCCACATTGTGGCACTGGTCCAGCATGAAGGAAATGGTGCTCGCCTCGTCCAGCCCGCCACCGCGGATCACCTCGGCCATGATGCGGAACAGCTGGTACGGATCGGCTGATCCGACGATCAGGTCATCGTCGGCGTAGAAGCGCGAGTTGAAGTCGAAGGAGCCCAGCTTGCCCAGCCGCAGCAGCTGCATCACGATGAACTCGATGTTGGTGCCCGGAGCGTGGTGGCCGGTATCCAGGCACACCATCGCGCGCTCGCCCAGCGCGGCGACCTGGGCGTAGGACGTGCCCCAGTCCGGAACGTCGGTGTGGTAGAAAGCTGGTTCGAAGAACTTGTATTCCAGCACCAGCCGCTGCTCGCCGGTCAGCCGCGCGTAGATTTCGGCCAGCGAATCCGCCAGGCGGTCCTGGCGGCCGCGCATGTCGGCCTGGCCCGGGTAGTTGGATCCCTCCGCCAGCCAGATCTTCAGATCCTGGCTGCCGGTGGCGTCCATGACGTCGATGCATTCGAGGTGGTGATCGATGGCCTTGCGGCGGATCTTCGGGTCCTCGTGGGTCAGCGCACCGAACTTGTAGTCGTCGTCCTGGAAGGTATTCGAGTTGATGGTCCCCAGGCGCACGCCCAGGTTTTCGGCGTGGGCACGCAGTTCGGCGAAGTCCTCGACCTTGTCCCAGGGAATGTGCAAGGCGACGGAGGGGGCAAGGCCGGTCAGGCGGTGCACCTCGGCGGCGTCGGCGATCTTCTCAAAGGGGTCCCGCGGTGTGCCTGCGGTGGAGTACACCTTGAAGCGGGTGCCGGAGTTGCCGTAGGCCCAGGACGGGACCTCGATGGCCAGGCGGTTGAGGGTTTCTCGGTTCTCGGGGCTCAGCGTTGCGCCCATAAACCTCTCCATTTCTGTCAATGCGGTGAACTAGTTCTTGGCTGCTGGCAGATTCGCCAGCTGGTCTTCGAGATTGAATACTTCGGCCAGCCGCTCGGCTTGCTGGTCGGCGCGTCCGTCCAGGCTGACGAAGAACTGGGACATCTGCTCTTCCCACTGCGCGGTGCGCGGGTCGGCGTCAAGGGCCGCCTGGGCCGCTTGGTCATCATCGGTTTCGTAATAGCCGATCAGCAGCCCGTCGCCACGAAGGAATAGCGAGTAGTTCCGGCGTCCGGCATCCTCGATGGCCTGGAGCATTTCTGGCCACACCTGCTGGTGGCGTTCGATGTATTGATCCATCAGCTCCGGGAGCACTTGTAGCTGGAAGCAAACACGCACGGGATTTCCTTATCTGCGCCAAACGTCGTTGTTAGTGATGCCGGCGATTCCCGATTCCAAAAAATGAATCGTTTCAATCGCCCGGCTTATTGAGTGTAAGACACTTCACTCAGGAAGATCAAGCGGGATTTGCCATCATCAGCGAAAAGTTTTGAAACCTTTCAATCGAGCCCTGCATTAAGCCTGCCACCGCAGCCCGGGATATACTTCCATGACAAGCAACCTCGATCAGAACAGGACCCCTGTGGCCGCCAGCGTTAAGGAAGTCGCCGCCGAAGCCGGAGTTTCCGTGGGCACGGTATCCAACGTGCTCAACCGCCCAGAGGTTGTCTCCGAACGAACGGTCGCCAAGGTGGCCGCGGCCATCGAGAAGCTCGGCTTCGTGCGCAACGATGCCGCGCGTCAACTGCGTGCTGGGCATAGCCGGAACTTCGGGCTCGTCGTCCTCGATGCCCGCAACCCGTTCTTCATGGATCTCACGCAGGGGGCGCAGCACCGGGCCCTGGAACATGGCTATACAGTGCTCATGGGGTCCAGCGACAATTCGTTGACCACCGAGCAACAGCTGCTGGACCTGTTCGACGAGCAACGGGTCGCAGGTGTCCTCATCTCCCCCATGCACAGCGATCTCAGCCGCCTGTGGAAAATCCGCGAGGCGGGCACCCCTGTGGTCCTGGTCGACCGCGGCAGCGGGGACCGCAGTTTCTCCTCGGTCTCGGTCAACGACGTTGAAGGCGGACGCATCGCCGTACAGCACCTGGTGGATCTTGGCCGAAAGAATATCGCGTTTGTCGGCGGACCGCGAAGCATCGAACAGGTGCAGCATCGCCTCGAGGGGGCCCAATCAGTGATCGCCGGCACCGCCGACGCAGTGCTGGCGCACCTGGAAACCAAGCAACTTACCGTCTTTGAGGGACGTGCCGTCGGCGAGCGCATCCTGGCCATGGATCCGTCCCAACGCCCGGACGGCGTTTTCGCCGCCAACGACCTGCTGGCACTGGGCATCCTGCAGGCTTTGGTGATGTCCGGGTCCCTGTCGGTGCCCGAGGACATCGCATTGGTGGGCTACGACAATATCGACTTCGCTCAGTCGGCCGTCGTCCCTCTCACCACGGTGCGGCAGCCTGCAGAAGAAATCGGACGCACCGCGGTTGACGTGCTGCTGCGTGAAGCCGAAGCGGGCACCGATGCGGTGCGCGAACAGTTCGTTTTCACGCCGAAGCTTGTCATCCGTGAATCAACGGTGGGCACCGGCAACACGAACTAATGGATTGCTGATGGAATCCTGTATGGCAGTTTCTGGGGATGCATTCGTGGCAGATCTCTTGCTAGGTTGGCACTGATGCCAACGAAAGGATGGAATGATGACTTCTAATAATCCGGAAACCTCCCTGAACAAGGACGAAGCAGAAGTGCCAGATACCATTTCCGATCCGGCGCGCAACGACGAGGTCGGCCAGGACTGGAGCGATGAGGGCGGGGCCACTCCCGCTGGCGCTGCCATCGACGGCACCGACGGCACCGAAAACTAGGATCCCTCTGCGTGGCCTGCTGCGGCGGGGCGTTCCCTCAGGGGCGCGCCCCGCCGCCGGTGCGTTAACCAGTGCCCCTCAACCGCTCATGCTAGCGTTTTTCGATAGTACTGTTGCTGTTACATTTTCTAGGGGAACCTCACGCCATGGCCACTCAACCAGACCTCAGCGGCGTTTCCCTCCCCCAGATTGCAGCGGTAATCGCAGTGGTCGACTACGGTTCCTTCACCGCGGCGGCCGACATCCTCGGCATCTCGCAGCCCTCGCTCTCCCGAAGGGTGCAGAGCCTGGAACAGGTCTTGGGCCTGCCGATTTTCCGAGCGGTCGGACGCACCATGCAGCTCACCGATGCCGGACGAAGCATCGTCCCCGCCGGACGTCGAATCCTTGATGAATTGGCGTCCATCAACGCCCTCGGTGCATCCACCAGGGAACTGGCAACGGGCTCGCTGCGCATTGCAGGCCTGCCCTCATTGATTGGCAGTGTGCTGCCTGAGTACGTCGGGCAGTTCCACCAGCAACATCCCGGCATCCATTTGGAAATCCTCAGCGTCCAGGACCATGAAGAACTCGTCGAAGCCATTCGGCTAGGCAGTGCCGACGCGGCCTTTGGCGTCAGCCACTCAGTTCCCGCTGATCTGGAAACACGGCGGGTCTGCCATCAGGAATTCTCCGCGGTCATCCCCTCCGGCCTAGGCACTGGCACAGAACTCAACGCCGCGCTGCTGAATACGCTGACCCTAGTCAGCTTGCCCCACCCTACTTCCATCCGCAAGGTGACCGACGAGGTCTATCGCTCACTGGGCTGCACTCCTGCGCGGGTCATCACCACCGTGCAGCGTGACGCCCTGGTTCCGCTGAGCATTGCCAGCGGCGGTATCACGATGGTTCCGCGCATCATGGCCACCACGGCCGAGGTTTATGGCGGCAGGCAGTTGTCCTTGCCGGAGGGCACCGGCCGGGCCATCGGTGTGATCTACCGGCGAGACCCTTTCCAGAATCCCGCGTTGTCAGAATTCCTGCACTTCTTGTGAGCCATGGCACCCGGTCGGGGCTCTGCCGTACGGTTCATGGCCAGTAAGCCCTGGCATAGCTTTCTTGCATGGATGAGATCGTCGAATCTATTGGTGCGCTGCATGGCTTTCGTGATGCTCTGGAGATTGACCTATGACCAGATGAATGCACGCAGGAGGCCTTCCGATGACCGAGCTTCGAATCCGACCTCGCCGTCGGCGCATCACTTTCGTGCTCATCGCTGCACTGGTCATTGCCCTGATTGTCGCCGCCAGCGGGCTCTGGTTCAAGCTGCAGGGCAACATCTCCACCGCATCCATGCGCAGCTCAGAATCCGCTGCTCCGGACTCCAGCCATGGGCTCAATATCCTGTTGCTGGGATCCGACACCCGCGATCTTGAAGCCTCAGGCTACGGCAAGGCCACAGGCGCGCGCAGTGATTCGATGGTGCTCGTGCATGTGGCCGCTGGCAACAAGCGCATCGACGCGGTGCAGATTCCGCGTGACACCTTGGTGGACATGCCAGCCTGCGAAGACACCGGACATGGCCCCTCGGCCGGTGGGGTCTCGATGATCAACTCGGCGCTGAATTATGGTCCGGCCTGCTCGGTGGCCGCCGTTGAGGCATTGACCGGGGTGCAGCTGAATCACTTCATCGAGGTCAATTTCGAAGGCTTCATCTCCATTGTGGATGCACTCGGCGGAGTCAACGTGTGCCTGCCCCAGCCTCTGAAGGATTCCAAGGCGAAATTGGATCTTCCCGCCGGGGACCAGAAGGTCAACGGCACCGACGCCTTGGCGCTGGCTCGCACCCGCCACGCCGTGGGCGATGGCAGCGACATCGCCCGCCTGGGACACCAGCAGATGGTCATGTCAGCCATCGTCCAGCAAGCTACCAGCCGCGAGACACTCGCCCGTCCGGACCGCTTGTATTCATTCCTGGACGCCGCCACCCAGTCGTTGACGGTGGACCCCGGCTTGAGCTCGCTCTCGGATCTCACTGCGTTGGCCGCCCGCGCCCAGGCCGTGCCGTCCAACGAAATCACCTTCATGACCATGCCCTGGGCACCGGCACCGCAGAATATCAACCGCGTAGTTCCCTCGGCAGATGCCGATGCGCTTTTTGCCAGCTTGCGCGAGGACTCGCCGGTGGCTCTCGCCGGAAAGGCGTCCGGGAAGAAATCTGATGAGGATGCGGCGGCGGCAATTGATGACCGTGCGGCAGCCGTGCAGATCACCAACGCCGCCCGGGTGGCGAATCTCGCCAGCGACTACGCCAAGAAGGCTAGTGAGCAAGGGTTCACGGTGTCTGGTATCGGCAATGCCGCCAGCGTTCAGAGCACAACGAGCTTGCTGGCCGCCGACACGGAACAGGCACGACAGACCGCCGCAGCCCTGGCCAAGGAGCTCAATCTGGACATCGCGCCGAAAACCGCCGCCATCGACGGGGTCCAGCTGCACCTGGGCCAAGACTATCAGAGCGTTCAGAAGCCTGAAAAGCCTGAAGTGGAAACCACTAACCGCAAGGCCAGCCAAAGCCTGTGCGGTTAGCGGTGATCGTCTAGAACTCCTGATCCAGGAACTCGTTGATTTCCTGGATGCTGAACACTGCTGGGTCGAAATCCTCGCCTGGCTCCAATGCGTAGTCTTCAGGAACAACGTCCTGCATCATGGTCAACGGCTGTTCGTTCTTGAGCTCTTCGACCATCTCGTTCCAATTCAACGCTCCACCGCTATCTTCCAGCGGCCCCATGCGGCGGCCGCCGATGCACCGTGGCAGCTGGCCATCGTCGGACTTGAGAACGTCTTCAACCTCGATACCGATCCGCCAATCATCGCCAAAGTCGTAGGCGTAGCTTAGACGGTCCTTTGGCTTTTTGAAGAGCTTGGAGAGCAGTACCGTCGACTCGTCGATATCGCTTTCCATATACGAGTTCTGGGGTCCGTAGCTAGGCTTAAAGTTCGGCCCGTAGAACTGGTGCAGGTGCGAATCGGACCAGTCGAAGCTGATCTGGATGATGTCATGCAGGTCGGCCAGATTCAGGTCGGCTGGCACCAAGACGCGACGCCAGATCGGCGGCTTTGCTTCGCGCAGGGTGAGCTTCAGCTGCAGTACTTTGCCCTTATACGGCTCGGTGCGCTTCAGGCGCTTGGGTTCTTCTTCGTCGTCAAGGGAAAATCCTAAGGGATCAGAAGCTATCTGGTCATCCGGCGCTTGAACCAGCTCTTGTTCTTGCGCGTCGTCATCCAGATCGGTCAGCGCCAGCCGGACAATTCCTGGAATATCGTAGGCGCCGCCTTGGCTCACGAGCCCAAGAGAACGCAGCAAGTCCATGCGTTGATGCGCTCCAGCCCACCCTGCTTCGGAGAACGCCTCGCTGCGATCTTCAGTGACCGGCTGCGCCTCGCCATCAATGGCCTTGAGCAGCCAGAGGTTGGACAAGCCCCAGGCTTCAAGGTTTTCCCCGGCACTTTGCTCCGGCTGGGCCAGCAGCAGATCAAGGATGGCTTTGAGATAGGTGTACTTGCTTTGGTAGGAAGCCACGTCGTCTGGAGCCAGAAGGGCCCGAGCATTCTTGCCGTGCTCCGGAACAGCACCGGTTGTGGTGTCCAGCGCTCCAGCGGCTTCAAGGGCGGAGAGCACAACAGAAGCAGCATACTGGCGGCTTGAAGCATCAATTTCCTTCGAAAATAAGCCGCGAACCGCTTCGGCGGCTTGGGAAAGATACTTCGGGCCCGGACCAGCGTTCCAGTACTCATGGCCTGTGGTGGTGGCCCAGGTCAGGAGAACCCGGCCCATCGTCAAAACCTGCATTTGACCGATTTCAGCCACAGCATCTTCAGCCGATTCCGGTACATCCAGCAACTTCGTCTCGCTGTGCCCGCTGAACGGGTCATCGGAATTTATGGTCTCCAGCAGCCATTCGAGACCCGCGGGGTCACCACGCCACAGATCGTTTTCACGCAAGAAGTCCAAGTAGACGGTCCATGCGGTGAACACGAGATCGCGCAGTTCCCCGGAGTCATCATCCGGGTCCTCGGCTTCTTCAAATTCGATGGTCGCGGTCAGCACGGTGAAGAGCTGCGGCGGATCGAAGTCGGTCACGCCACGCAATTCGATCGCTTCAGCGTAGTAGCTTAGGGTCTCGCCCACCGCGGCCAACACCATGGGAGCCAGCTCGCTATCCCCATGCTGGGCTTCGAGCCATCGGGTGAATTGAGGGGCTAGCGCATCCAGACCGCGCTTGACCTTCGCCCGTTCAATGGAGATGACGTCTCCTTGCAGGCGCGCCGGGTGCCCCTGCTTGGGCTTCTGCTTCTTCTTTTTCTTTGCCACTGAGCCGCTTTCCCATCGTTGCTTCGCTTAGTTTCAAGGCTACGTGCCACCGAGCATCACTGCCCAACTTTTAGCCTGACGCGATTGGATGGAATCCTGAATCCAGAGCGCTTGGACATCTATGACGAATTCATTGTTGAACGAAAAGCGCTGGTTGGTAGGGTGACAGCATGATCAATACTGCCCGTTTGCATTCGGATCTGTCCCGGCTCGCTCGTGAAACTGCGATGATGTCCGCAACGATCCGGACACAGTCTTCAGAAGAACTAGCCGCCGACTCATTGTGCGGGGGCTGGAGCCGAGCTCATGTCATCGCACATCTGGCCTCCAACGGCCGAACTTTGGTTAAACTCGTGGACTGGGCCATCACTGGCGAACCACAGAAGCTTTACGCCTCGCAGGATGCGCGCAACGCGGAAATCGATCAGCTGGCAGCGCTGCCTCGTGAGGAACTGCTCTCCGCTTTTGATGAATCGGCCGCATTCTTCGCCCAAGAGTGCGAGCGCCTGGCCGGCGAGCTTGCTGTTGAGGAAGTGGACCTGCACGGCAAGATCATTCCTGCTTCCTCCATCGTGGCACTGCGCATCGCAGAAGTGGTCATCCACCACCATGACCTCGACACCGCATGGAGCATCCAGGATGCCGATCCGGCCTCCCAGGAAAATGCCGTCGAAGCAGCGGTACGCACCATGCGCGTCAAGGATGCCCCTGGGATGACTCTTCTGAGCGAAGAAGGCGACGAATGGGTCATTGGCGACGGCTCGTTGACCGTCCGCGCCGACCGCGCAAGCCTGGTTGAATGGCTGGCCCGAGGCGAAGCCCGGAACATCGAAGCCGACGGACCGATTCCGCAGCTGCCCACCTGGTAGCCGCCTCGCGCAGGGGTGTCTGCACGTGAAAATGCGTCAGGTAACGGGGAGAATAGATACGTCCTGCTCTTGCAGATGAAAAGGAAGCGCTCTTGATCCCCGTTATTGTGCTCACCGGATACCTCGGCGCGGGCAAAACCAGCTTGCTCAACGGCTTGTTGACCAGGCCCGGAACCCGTGTTGGCGTGATCATCAATGACATCGGCAAGATCAACGTCGATACCGGCCTGATCACCGGCCAAATTGATGCCGCTGAATCCATCGCCGGAGGCTGCGTCTGCTGCCTGCCCGACAGCGGCGGACTGGATGATCTGCTGGAAAAGCTGGCCCAGCCAAAGCTCCGCTTGGATGCGATCATTGTTGAGGCCAGCGGCGCTGCCGACCCGATCAATGTCGATCGGCTCCTGCGCTACGGCAATGCTCCCGGGGTGCGCCCCGGAGGCATTATCGATGTCATCGACGCGGTGCAGCACGATGATACGGTGGACACCGCGGCCATGGCGCCTGCCCGCTTCACCGCGGCCAGCCTCGTGGTGGTCAACAAACTGGATATGCTCCCGGAAAAGACGAGGGACGCGACCTTCGCGCGGATCAGCGACAGGGTCCGCGAGGCGAACCCGCAGGTGGCCATCGTTCCAGCTTCGCACGCCGCCATAGATCCCCAGCTGGTCTTTGATATCGCCATGGATGAAGATCCGGCAGATGAGCTTCCGCTGGCCGCTGCTTCACGGGCCGAACTTCACCACAGCCATGCCCCACATGCCCACGCAGTGACGGTGCCCTGCCCCGAGCCGGCAGATCCGGGGGCTCTGCTGGATCTTCTCGAGAACCCGCCGGCAGACGCTTACCGGCTCAAGGGCCACGTGAAATTGCGGACCGGTCGGGGCGCGCAACGCTTTCTGGTCAACATGGTCGGATGGCAACCACATCTTCAGTTGGCCACACCAGGTTCTGACTCTGCCGATGACGCTCTAGTGGCAGTTGGTGTGGAGCTAGATGAGCAAAATGTCGGTGACGTTTTGCGTGCTGCGTTGCGGCCTGCGACCACTGAACCATCCTCGCAAGATCTCATCCGCCTTGAGCGTCGGTTGATTCTCAGCTCTAGGGCCGCCGACGAGGATTCTGAAAGTAGTTGAAACACGGTTTGTAATTAACGCTCGGACCAGCGATTTCAGAATCCGTGCAATCACTTTGACCGAGGTGGCCGATTGTAATTGTGGGAATGCCACTGCGTAAGTGTTGTTAGTCTTTTCAAAGGCCGGCACCTGCCCTACGAGGAACAGTAGCCGGCCCGTGAATAATCGTGGCGAAGCCGCTTGGAAGGCGATCCGGCGGTTCTGGTCCTTGTAGATCAGGTAGCGGAAGTTATCCTAGCCGCCGGCGTAGCAAGCCTGCAGGTAATTGCCGCGCCTAGTCGTCCGAAATCTGCATGTGTCCGGCTAGTCGTCCAATTCTCCATTGGCGAGCCTGGACACGACTTCCGTGAGCATGTCTACCCCGGCCACAAGATCTTCGTCCCTCGTATACTCGGCTTCGTTGTGGGAAACTCCTTCCACACTGGGCACGAAGAGCATAACCGTCTTAACTAGGTCCTTCATGTTGGTCGAATCGTGGCCGGCCAAGGTCATGACTGGCTGATGGCTCAGTCCAAGATCAGCTGCAATCTTGGCGCTGAGCTCGACTCCCTCAGGTTGGTAGGGAGTTACCGGCCAGGCATGTGAGGTCCTGCGCTCCACTTTGATATTGGCTTCAATTTCGATATCCGCCACGCGCTGGTGGAGCATGGCATCGGCATCTCGCAGAGCAGATTCATCCGCACTTCTCAGGTCAAGCAACAGCGACACTCTGCTAGGGACAACAACCGGCGAGTTGGGGTAAACATCCAACTGTCCCACCGACGTGTGAACCACGCCAGGGAATGCGTTTGCAATCTCGCGAGCCGCCACTACCAACATTGATGCGCCAAGCAACGCGTCACGGCGATCTTGGATGATCGCTGAGCCCGCGTGAGCCTGTTCGCCGTGAACAACGAACTCATATTTGTTCGCAGCCCAGTTGGAATGAACGAGCCCGATAGACACTCCATCTCGTTCCATCGTGCGACCTTGTTCTACGTGAATTTCTGCGCATGATGCCGCTTTGGGACCTTCCCAACCACTGCGGAAACCATGCTCGTCCAGTGCCGCACGTACTGTTATTCCACGGCTGTCCGTGACATCCAAGGCATCTTCCAATGGCAACTTGGCGGTATACACGGAAGAGCCCATCATGGACGGCTTAAAACGACTGCCCTCCTCGTTAAACCAGTTGACGACGGCGATATTGTATTTTGGCGTAGGCCGTACGTCATTCTCCCAATCAGTCTGCAAACGAAATGCTGCGTGCGCGGCAGCCAATACTCCAAACGCGCCATCATATTTTCCAGCCGTTGGCTGGGAATCCATGTGTGAACCCACGACCACAAATGGGGCGCCCGGAATGCTCTCCAATAGACCCCACTCGTTGCCGATCTGGTCATACTTGACTTTCAAACCATGCGACTCAAGAAGCGAACGGAACCAATTGCGTTGCTCTGCGTCGGCAGGACTGGCTGCTTGCCTGTCGACCCCTCCGTTTCCGGTGGCACCGAACGTGCTCATGGTTTGAAAATCGGACAAAAAGTCTTCTGAACTAGGGGCAATCCTCATTGCGAATATCCTTTGGCTTCAAAATTGAAAAAGATGTGAAATATCGGCGGGGTCGTCGCAGTGGACCTAAGGTAACTTGATCGGGCCCAATTCCACGTAGCGGTCTCCTGGGCCGGGATTGTCCGGGTGGCTAGCGCCACCGAATTGGTTAAGGACTCCCCAGGCAGCGTTGAGTCCGGTGGTCACCGCACCGTCTGCCCAACCCCCTGTCCATGAAACGTCATCCCCCGCCAGGAAGATCCCTCGATGTTCCGGCGAATGCTGCTCTTGCATAAAATGACTAAACAAGCGTTCTTGGTAGCGGTAGTGGCCTGGCAGATTGTCGCTGAATGCCCCCATGAAATTTGGGTCGTCTTCCCAAGAGACCGTAATGGGATCTCCCAAAATATGCGAAGCAATATCGACCCCAGGATAGATCTTGCCCAGCGAATGGAGCATGAGACGTACTCGCTCATTTGCATCGAGCGGCAGCCATTTCAACGCATCGTCGTTCCATGTATAAGAAAGACAGATGAGGGCTGGCTGATCAGGACCGTTGTCGAGCAAATACGTCCCTCGTGTCAGCCGGTCAGTCAGCGTCGTAGACATGAGTTCTCGTCCGGTCTCTGGGTCACGGTCTTTCCAGAACGGACGGTCAACCACCACAAACGTTTTTGATGACTGCATGTAGTGACTGCGTTCAATGGCGGTCCATAACCGGTGACTGAATAGACTCTCATCGACATCAATGCGAGCTGAAAGTAGCCAAGATTGGCAGGTAGCGATTACTGCTGGATAGCTGTCCGGCCTACCCCAGGCATCGGTAACTTCGATGTCTCCTGGCGTTCCGTCGTCATTCCATTTCCTCTTCACTGCCTTCACAGCGCCCCGAGGATGCCCGGCGTGTAGCGAAGCCAGAGAAGTACCTTCCGGCCAGTGTTCTAAGCTTTCGGGAGCATGTGCCCAAAGACGTTCAGGGACTAGTTGGGCTCCACCAATGATGCGCTGTTGATCCGCATCTGCATCAACATAGACCACGCGAAGGATTTCCAAGAATGAGTCAGGAAAATTTGTGTCCCACCCTCCAGTTCCAAAACCAACCTGCCCAAACGCTTCCCGATATTCGAAGGGCAGACTGGAAAAAGCCTTTGATGTAGCGAGGAAACCGGAGAAGGAAAGATCATCGAACTTGGGAACAAGCTGGTTCCACAGGCGTTTAATCTCCGACAGATCACGATCTCGGATTGCCTGTTGCATCTGCTGGAAATAGGCACGCTCCTGTAGAGCGTCGTCCCACGCCGCGTTTACTTCCTTGAAGAACTCTGGAAGTTCCTCGACGCTCTCGGCATAGTGCTTCTGACCGCCCAATTCAATCACCGTGCTACCGGATGCCGGTGTCAGCGGGTTGGGGAAGGGCGAAGTTTCGATTCCGAGCATGTCACTGTAGTGAAAGAACGATGCCCCCGAACGAGGGAATCTCATGCCGCCGAGATCCGCAACTGGTCCGGCCTGTCCGTCTGGACGTCCTGCGCGCAGTCGACCGCCGAGACGTGAGGACTCGTAAATGACAGGCTTTAATCCGAGCTTCATTAGCTCATAGGCTGCGACTAGTCCTGACATTCCCGCTCCGATAACGGCGACCTCTTCACCGTGAAATTCCTTCGGAATCGAACCCAGACCTGCCGGATGGGCAAGATACTCGTCGTAGGGGAAAGGGAAATCAGGGTTAAGCATGGTGATTGGTGGGGTTAATTTCATAATTTTCCTTGAAACGTTCGAAGACTTAGATATGGTGTGAAGTTCGCGGCCGTGGCTGCGTGAAAATTGTCTAGTTCGAAGACCGATGCTGGTTTCTGACTACGTCCAGATAGCCCACTTCTGAGCGCGCGTGGGCCAGGGTTCCGCGGTCAATAGTTGCCTTGAGCAAATTTTCTGAAGCTTCCGAGGCCAGAATGGACTCACCCATCGGGGAAACAATGGTGCTCCTGCCAACAAACTGAGAACCTGCCTGATTGGCATAGGCAATATAGATCTGGCTCTCAACGGCCCTGGCACGAACCAAGAGCGTCGGTACCAGTGAAGAGTCAAATGCCGTTTGGTTTCCGGGTGTTGCATCCCTGCTAGGAACCGCTGTCGGTACACACAGTAGTTCGGCCCCAGCGAGGGCGGCAGATCTGACAAATTCTGGGAACTCCACATCGAAACAAATTCCCAGCGCAACTTTCATGCCTCGAAATTCAACTACCTTTGGGGCAACTGTCGAGGTGGAGAAAAATTTATTCTCTGCCTCGCCAAAGAGATGCATCTTGCGGTACCTCGCTACTTCATTCCCGTTTCTGTCGAAGAGGGAGGCACAGATGTACTTGTTATCTCCATCAAATTCCACTGTTGACGCAACAAGTCCGATTTGGTGCTTTGCCGCGATTTCTGCCAAAGTCCGTCTTTGCTCCGCACCGTCGACGGCGTAAACGGTGGATGGTTCATAACCGGGAACAAACAATTCTGGCGTCACTAGCAATTGCGTTCCTTGCCGTGCTGCTTTGCTTGCCCAGCGGCTCAAGGTCTCCATATTTTTTTCTGGATTTCCGCTGATGCTTGTGGACTGAAGCACCGCAATTTGTATGGATGGCGACGGGACCGAGTTTTCTTCTGGCACCAGATCCTCTTGTCTCTGCACGGCCGACCCTTTCGATTGCGCTGAATATAGTGACTCATCGATCGTCGCAAGCCAATGGGCGCTCCGACATAGTCTGGATGCGCAAGTATTGGGAGGAGATTTGTACGTTCGTACATCACCGGTTCAACATGGATACGGGATCATGAATAGGTGACTACACAAAATGATCAAGATCCAGAGACCGCCTGGTGCGACGCGTTAGATCGCCTGGCTGGAAACCTCGATCCTTTGGTCGATGGGTTCCTGGTTCGAATTCTTGCAGATCGTCAGTATGCGCAATCGGAAGTAAGCGTCGAAGACCTGCGCTCAACCAGTGCCCAAAGTTTCCTAGCCATGATCAAATCGTTGAAGAGCGGCGGCGAAGAAACGTCGGCCTTAGAGTCGTTGGCAGATTCTCTCGGTGCGCGAAGAGCCCGCCAAGGGATCCCCGTCGATAGCCTAGTTCGCGCAGTGCGCATGGACTTTTCCGTGATCTGGCAAGGGCTGGCTGCTCCTGATTCCGGATTGAGCTCCGATCATCTGGTGAGCAAGGGAGAACTGGTTTGGCAGACTGTCGATACCTTTGTGGCCAAAGTTCAGGCTCGGTACCTTCGAGAACAAGCCGACCTTGAGCGTGCCGATGTTGACTTGCAGCAGCACTATCTATCGCAGCTGTTCAGCATGGCAGAAACAACGAGAACCGACATTCTGCGCATTGCCGGTGCCCTAAGAGTCGACGCCGACTCAGAATTCAGGGTAGTCGCAATGGGTCGAGAGGAAGGCGCCATAGTGCAGAGGCGTTTGCGCAGCCATCGCCGGCTTGACCGAACCTTCAGCATTCCCCAAGGGCACCACACGCTATTCATTCATGAGCTCGCTGACTCCAAAGGTCCGATGGACATTCATGAACGAAACCTCTACGACGGGGTTGCCGTTGCTGTAGCTCCCACAGCGCATGGTCTCGTGGCGGTAAGAGACGCAAGCATGGCTGCTCGCGAAATCATGAGGGACCTTCCCGTCAACGTCACTGGAGTCTTCACTCTTAAGAACAGGCTGCTCTCCATCGCACGGCATCGACTTGCCCAGGTAGGGTGCAGTCCTGCAAACGCCACACTCGACGGGCTAGAACGAACCAGTCCCAAGGAACGCGAGAAAATCTTAGAGACGACCCGGGTCTTCCTAGAGACAGGCAGCCTGGTCGAAACATCAAAGCGTCTTTTTTATCACCGAAACACCATCGTCAACCGCATGTCGGCATTTGAACGGTACACAGGACTGGATCTCAAGTCACCCCGCGATCTTGCCATTGCTGTGCTCATCCTCTGCGATTGAAGAAGGCGCCTGCTACGGTCCCCGCTTTGGACTTTCGTACATTGGCACAGCTGCTTTTAAGGTCAGTATGCCCATGTTCCCTCAGTGTGTGAGCTGGAAATATTAATGTCCAGCATGAGGCGGGTCACACGATTGCATGCCCCACCCTCCTTGCTCATTTAGCAGCACGCCTGTCTCAGATTTAATCGCTCACTGATGCGTTCAACATCAAAACAGGCAAGCAGGTCCGCATACCAAAGGAGAATTCCGTGGCTTTGAAACCATCAAGCGCATCCCCATCAATCACGCCATCGGGGGACTCAGATGGGATGCAACGTGGACTCAAGAATAGACACCTGCAGCTAATCGCTATCGGCGGTGCAATCGGCACAGGCTTATTCATGGGCTCCGGCCGGCTCGTGTCTGTTTCGGGCCCGTCGATAATTTTCGTCTACGCAATCATCGGCTTCTTCGTCTTCCTTGTCATGCGCATGTTGGGTGAACTATTGCTGTCCAATCTGCATTACAAAACCTTTGGTGATATTGCCAAAGACTTTCTAGGCCCCTGGGCTGGATTCTTCGTATCTTGGAACTATTGGTTTTCGTGGGTGGTTGCCTGCGTCGCAGATATAACCGCGATCGTTGCCTACACTCAGTTTTTCTGGGAAGAAATCCCCGTTTGGATTCCGGCACTGGCTTCAGGCGTCTTGTTGCTAGTGTTGAATTTGCAACCAGTTCGATGGTTTGGCGAAATGGAATTCTGGTTTGCCATCGTCAAGATCGTCGCGATACTCTCCCTCATTGCGGTGGGCGCGGTACTGATCATCACCGGATTCACCCATGACGGCTTCCAAGCTTCAATAACGCACCTCTGGGATCAGGGCGGGCTCTTCCCCACCGGACTCAGTGGCTTCGTCCTGGGTTTCCAGATGGGTGTATTCTCATTTATCGGCGTGGAACTCGTCGGTACCGCGGCAGCCGAAACGGAGAACCCTCGAAAGAATCTCCCCAAGGCCATCAACTCGATCGTAGTTCGCATTATTGTCTTTTATGTCCTTTCTCTTACCGTGATCATGAGCATTACACCGTGGACCTCTTTGGAAGCCGGAAAGAGTCCATTTGTTCAGACGTTCCTTCTCGCCGGACTAGTTCCAGCAGCCCTAGTCATAAACCTCGTTGTACTAAGTTCCGCTGCTTCAAGTGCAAATTCCGGTGTCTACTCCGGAACTCGAATGCTCTTCGCCTTGGCCAAAGACGGCCACGCCCCAAGTAAGATCGCGCTCACTGATTCACGTGGTGTTCCTCGACGAGCTGTCTTCGCGACTGCTGTTCTGCTGTTCTCTGCGATCCCGCTGTTGTACGCCGGCGATAACGTAGCGGCGGCCTTCGATTTCGTATCAACTATGTGCGCCACCTTGGTCTTGTTCACCTGGGGTTCGATTGTCTTCAGCTTCATTGTTTTTCTCAAGAAATACCCACGGCGACATACGGAGTCAAAGTTCCGCGTGCCCTTCGCACGATTGGCTCCTTGGGTTGTTCTGGCGTTCTTTGCATTCCTCATTTGTGCGTTCTTGTACAGCGACAGCACTCGCTGGGCTACACTCGCTACACCTGTCTGGTTCTTTGTTCTCGCTGCATTCTGGCAGGTGCGTAAACGATCGCTGCTGCGCGAGGGAAGGCCGCTAACCGGCGCGATCTCTGCCCTGCCCCACCCTCTAGATAGGGAAAACTAGCGCGCATGGCAAGCCAGACTGATTGTTCATAAGCACGTTGGTCTGGCTCTTTAGAGGCTCGGACTGTCAGTTTCGAATATCGCCAAAGTCGTGGAACATTACAAACTGAAGTAAGAGCACGGAACTGAACTAATCCTGTCGGCCCCGCTCACAATTTCTCATGGCGCCGGGGCTGACCTTTGTCTCAACAGCAACAGCCACCTCTGGCTCACCGGGCCAGAGTACTCCATGCACTGCACCGGTGAAGTTATCTGAGGCTCAGGCAATTGGACTACTTTCGCCCGTGTCGCGCGCTGCATTGCGCTATAGCTGCTCTATGAGCTTGTCTTTCCCCACGTTCCCGACCGATGTTCTTGGACCTGTGGGAGGTGCATTAGTGGATTGAGATTTCTACCAGTACCGGCGGAGGCATCCCAGTCCATTAGTAGTTCCATCGGTCCGTCCTACAAAGTCGCTTTTCACCCGTACGCCGGCGAAGAACGACTTTGTAGGACTGACACCTAAGCTGTTATTTCGATAAGGTTTCCTTCACCGTCAGGAACAACACTTTCGTAGTAACCATCCCCAGTTGTTCGAGGGCCGCTCACGGTTCGATATCCTGCCGAATTCAACAATTCGGTCAATCGATCCACTTCCGCTTTAGAACCAACCGAGATTGCAAGATGGTCCCAGCCAAAAGTTGGCCTTTCCACCCGGTGAACCACGGTCGGGCGAGTCATGAGTTCCAGACGTGGTCCACCATCGAAGTCCAAGAAATAAGATTCAAACGCCGTGCGATCATTACGATACTTTTCACCTGCAACAGCGTTGAAAAACTGCTCATAGAATGCGCGTGCACGTTCCAAGTCCTGGACATACAGTCCAATGTGATTGATCCGGATCATGAAGCATCCTCCGCGAGGACAGGATTCCGTCTTGGTTCTCGCAAGGCGGGCGATAGGAAGAACACTGCCATTCCAACAATCAAGGTAATGCTCAGTCCCCACCGTAGGCCGACATTGTCTGCCACGGTGCCTACGACAGGGCTGGTCAGCAGAAAACCAACGCGCATTAACCAGCTGACCAGGGTCACGCCGGCTCCTTCATTCACTCCTGGAATTTTCGCTGCGGCAGTGAGCGCGCTGGGTACAAGCGTCGCCGAGCCGTAACCGGCTAGAGCGACCCCTGCGAACAAGGTCAGAATGTTGCTACCGGAGGTAATGACCAGCAACCCGCCAATGGCAATCAGAGCGCCTCCGACGCGTGCAATTGCGACTGCTCCGAAGCGGTGAATCAACAGGTCCCCCGCAAAGCGTCCAACGCACTGGCTTCCGACCATGACAGAGAATACGATTCCGGCTAGCGACGCTGGCAGTCCTCCGATTTCAAGTCCTGCCATTCCTGCCCAGTTGTTCGCGATATCTTCGACGATGGTTCCGGAAATTGCGATCACTATCAAAGGCAACGCTGCTGCGAGGGCTAAACGCCATACGCGTCGTCGATCAGATGACGCTGGCTTTCCTGCCGTGTTGGCTACGTGTCGCGAGACTGTTGGTTGGCTCATGATTGCGCCGCCGAAGACCACCGCGCTAATGAAAATCCCAACAAGCATCAGGTAGACCTTGATATCCAGTACGCCAGAAGCAGCCACAGCTGTTGAGATCACTCCGCCAGACAATGCGCCCAGGCTCCAGAACGCATGCATAGACGACATGATGGAACGCCCGATGACGCTTTGCACTCTGATCCCCGCTACATTTTGGGCAACGTCCACGATGGCATCAAAGAATCCGGCCAGGAACAAACAAAGTGCAAGTACCCATCCTGCGCCAGCAAACGAAGCACCGGCGATTGACGCGGACAGCAGAAGAGTTCCTGCAACGGCAATACTCGTAGCTCCAAAACGTGCGATCAATGGTGCGGGAAGAGCCGAGGAAACTAGTGCCCCCACAGCGAAAGAGGCCACGATGAACCCGAACTCGATAGATGTCAGTTCCAGCCGCTGAGCGATCAGTGGGTACCACGGTAGCAAAGCGGCAAAAATCGCCCCATTGCTGAAAAACATCATTCCAACGCCAGAAGTTGCCTTCAAGCCAGTTACTTGTTTACTTGTCATGAGAGCAAGCTATGCACCAAAATGATCACATGCAACGATCAGAACGACATCGAATGATCATTAGAAGTGTCAGAAACGGCATGATGACTGTCAATGATCTTGCCCACCTCACCGGAACTTCCACAATCACCGTCCGCCGAGATCTGAATGAGCTCGCTGAGCAGGGGTCTGTACGCCGAGTGCGTGGCGGCGCAGCGCCAGCCCTGTCCCGAGGCGATGATTTTCCATTTGACCTTCGCCGCTCAGAAGCAAATAATCACAAGCTCGCTCTCGCCCAGGCAGCGGCCAAACATGTACGTCCCGGGGATTCGGTCATCATCGACAACGGCACGACCGCTCTCGCCGTCGCCAGGCAACTAGCGGGGCTTGGCATCACTGCCATGGCCCTTTCTCTCAGGGCAGCTGAGGAATTGCATAGGAAACCTGGTAACCAGGTTCTAGTCCCGGGTGGCCCGCTGAGTTTTGACGAATTGTCGTTTGTTGGCGCAGGGACCGCGGAAGCCGTGGCATCAATGCGATTCGACGTGGCAATCATCGGCGCCTGCGCGGCAAATATCGACACCGGCCTGACAGTCTCGCAATGGGACGATGCCTACGTCAAACGTGCTGTGCTCAAGTCGGCCCAGCGATCAATACTGGTAGCTACCGCCGACAAGTTCAATCGCACAGCGGCCCACAAGTTTGGCGACGTGACCGATCTCGACACCATCATCACAACTGGTGATCTATCAGTTACGACCATCTATGAAGCAAGCCAGAGTGGCGTCGAAGTAATTACCGTATAGGCAGGCAAAGCCCACCAGGCGTTAAAGCCACCAGCACCTGCCTGAAATGGGCAGGTGCTGGCCAACATATTATTGAAGCCAATTGGCTTACAAAGCGATCTGGCGGTTCTGGTCCTTGTAGAGCAGGTAGCGGAAGTTATCCGGGCCGCCGGCGTAGCAAGCCTGCGGGCAGAAGGCGCGCAGTGACATGTAGTCTCCGGCTTCCACCTCGACCCAGTCGCCGTTCAGGCGGTAGACGCCCTTGCCCTCCAGCACGTACAAGCCGTGCTCCATCACGTGGGTTTCGGCGAATGGGATGGAGGCACCTGGCTCGAAGGTCACGATGTTCACGCCGAAATCGAAGGCCACATCGTTGGGGTCGAGCATGCGGGTGGTGCGCCACTTGCCATCGGTGCCCGGCATCGGGCCAGGCTCCACGTCGCGCTCGTTGCCAACCACCGGGCCCGGAGCGTCCACGCCGGCCAGTGGCTCGTAGCGCTTGCGCAGCCAGTGGAAGCTGGTCAGTTCAGTGCCATCGTTGCGTGCCGACCAGGTGCTGCCTGCCGGCAGGTAGGCGTAGCCGCCGTCTTCGAGCACATGCTCGGTGCCTTCGATGACCACGGTCAGCTGGCCGGTGAGCACGAAGATGAAGCCCTGGACTTCTGCCTGCGGCTCCGGCTTGGTGGATCCGCCGCCTGGGGCAACTTCCACGATGGACTGGGCGAAGGTGGTGGCGCCGCCGGCGACCGGACGGTTCAAGACCCAGGCGCGGGTATTGGTCCACTCGGGGAAGACGCTGGTGACGATGTCGCGCAGCACGCCCTTGGGGATGACTGTGTAGGCCTCGGTGACGATGGCGCGGTCGGTGAGCAGATCGCTCTGCGGCGGGTGCCCGCCGAAGTTCGCGAAATAGGATGAGGAGTTCTGGATTGCTGGAACAGTCATGGCAGGATCCTTAGGCGTGGGAGCGATTCAGCGCGATCGCTTCGAGTTCGGACAGGGTGATCTGGGCTAGTTCGGCGACTTCCTCGGCGCTCACTGCACCGCAGGTGACCCCGCGGTGGATGTAGCGGGCGAGGGCCCGTGCGGTGGCGGGCTCATCCATGATCGTGGAGCTGATCTGGTGGACGTAGTTGCGCAGGCGGGTGCCGGCCGCTTGCAGGCCTTCGCGGAAGAACGCGAAGGTGGCCAGGTAGCGGGTGGGCAGCTGGTTTTCGTGCAGGTCCCAGCCCTGGTAGATGCCGCGGGACAGGTGGCGGGAGACCAATCGGGCGTGCAGGGCCCAGGCTTCGGCCATGTTCTCCGGGTCGCCGGCGGGGATGATATTGGTGGAGCCATCGGAGAGCTCAACGCCGGTGCCGGCCACGGCCACCTGCATGACATCCTTGGCGTAGTCGGCCACCGGGTGTTCCATGGACTGGTAGCCGGCGGCCACGCCCATGGAGGCCGAGTAGTCATAGGTGCCGTAGTGCAGGGAGGAAACGCGGCCTTGGCCTGCGTGGATCAGCTGCGCCACCGGATGCGTGCCATCGGCGGCGATGATCACCTGCGGGGTTTCGACCTGGACTTCAAAACGCAGCCGTCCGGCTTCCAGGCCGTGGTCCTGCTCCAGCTTCTGCACCAGAAGCACCATGGCCTTGACCTGGTCCACTGTGGTGACCTTGGGCAGGGTCAAGCGCAAGCCAGCGGGCAGTTCCCCATGTGAAAGCAGCTGTGAAATGAACAGCCCCAGGGTGCGGATGCCGCGGGCCCGGGTCGGGGCTTCGAAGCATTTGAACCGGATGCCGATGAAGGCGGGAGCCTTGTTGGCGGCCACGGCCGCAGCGAGCGAGTCGGCCGCGGCCAGCACGGCCGCATCCTCCTCGGCATCGCTGCGATTGCCGAAGCCGTCTTCAAAGTCGATGCGCAAGTCTTCGATGGGTTCGCTGGCCAGCTTGTCGGCCACCAATTCGGCCAGGCGCTGCGGCTCGGCCAGGTTCAGCTTGGCCGCCAGGGCGGACAGGCCCATGAGGCCGCCGGCAGCCGCAATGGCGTTCCGGCCCCAGGCCGCAGGCAGGTCGGGGGTGTACTTGTCGCCCGGAACATACACGGTATGGATAGGCTGGCGGGCCCCGGAATCGCCCGGGTAGGACTGTTCCAGCAGCTGGTCTGTGCCGGCTAGCAGCGTTTCTACGCTGTCCAGCGTGGACTCATCGAAGGGGTTGATCATGGCTTGCTCACGTACTCCTTTTCCAACAGTTCATATGCGCCGGTGGTGAGGAAGTCCGCGAAGTCCTCGTCCTTGCCGCTGGTCAGGGTGGCGATCAGCTGTGCGGCCGGCTCGTAGTAGGCCTTGAAGTGCTCTTCATTATTGACCTCGCCGCGCAGGCGCTCCACCTCTTCGGCCAAAATGGTTGAGACCAATTCCGCGGTGATGGTGTTGCCGGTGTCGGCAGCCACGACTTCGTTGCGGATCTGCTGCCAGATCTGCGAACGGGAGATCTCGGCGGTGGCGGCGTCTTCCATCAGATTGTGGATGGCGACCGCGCCGTTGCCCGAAAGCCACACCGCGGTGTAGGCCACTGCCACGTAGAGGTTGGCGCGTACGCCGGCCTCGGTGACATCACCCGGGGCGCTGGCCACATCGAGCAGCTGGGCCGCGGTGACTTCGACCTCTGGGCGCTGGCGGTCGATCTGGTTCGGCTTCTCGCCCAGCTTGGCGTCGAAGATCTCCTTGCAGATGTTCACCAGGTCCGGGTGGGCTACCCAGGAGCCGTCGAATCCGTCGTTGGCTTCGCGGGACTTGTCATCGCGGACCTTCTCGAAGGCGGCTGCGGTGACTTCCGGTTCGCGGCGGTTCGGGATGAACGCGGCCATGCCGCCCATGGCGAAGGCGCCGCGCTTGTGGCAGGTCTTCACCAGCAGTTCGGTGTAGGCGCGCATCATCGGTGCGGTCATCGACACGGCCGAGCGGTCCGGCATGATGAATGCGTCGCCGGCTTCGCGGAAGGTCTTGATGATGGAGAACAGGTAGTCCCAGCGGCCGGCGTTCAGGCCCGAAGCGTGCTCGCGCAGTTCGTAGAGGAACTCCTCCATTTGGAAGGCAGCCGGGATGGTTTCGATGAGCATCGTGGCTCGCACGGTGCCGTGCTCGATGCCCAGTTCCGCTTGGGCGAAGGTGAAGATCTCGTTCCACAGGCGGGCTTCGAGGTAGTGCTCCATCTTCGGCAGGTAGTAGAACGGTCCCTGGCCGGATTCGGCGAGCACCTTGGCGTTGTGGAAGAAGTGCAGGCCGAAGTCCACCAGTGCGCCAACTGCAGGCTCGCCGTTGACCAGCACGTTGTTTTCTGGCAGGTGCCAGCCGCGGGGGCGCACCACGACAACCGCGCGAGGAGCGTCAGTGCGCAGCGCGTAGGACTTGCCGGTCGTGGCGTCGGTGAAGGCCAGGGTGCCGCGGGCGGCGGCCGACAGGTTGGAGATCGCGTCGATGACGTTGAACCAGCTCGGGGTGGAAGCATCTTCCAGATCGGCCAGCCAGACCTTGGCGCCGGAGTTCAGCGCATTGATGGCCATCTTGGCCGGGGAGGCCGGGCCGGTGATTTCTACGCGGCGATCGCGCAATGCTTCGGGTGCTTCGGCGACCTTCCAGTCGCCGGTGCGTACCGATGCGGTGGCTGGGTCGAAGTCGATGGACTTGGCATCGGAGAATTCCTTGCGGCGCACCGAACGTGCGGCCAGCAGTTCATCGCGGGTTCCAGCGAATTTCTCGTGCAGCTTCTGGATGAAAGCAAGGGCTTCGTCAGAGAGGATCTGCTGGGCATCTGCGACATCGGGGATGCTGGTAATTGAAATACTCATGAGTTGTTCCTTAACCTCTTGTGCTCTTCTGTACTGCTCTGTTCCGTTACTGGATGCTTTGACGTGCACCCAGTTCTCTTGCTGCAACCAGCACTATCTTCACGACGATGGCTGCGAGTTCGTGATCTCGGCGATCCAAAAGATTTCCGTATAGTGGATACTATTATCCTCAAAATGAAAACGCAAGGGGTATTTGTGGCCCCGGGCACGGATTTTTGTCGGCTAAATATCGGATCGTGGAAGAAATGCCTGATTTTAGGCTATTGTTGGGACGAGGATTTCGCATCGTAGAACTTACGCGTAAGCTACTTCCAAAATGAGTGCCTTAACTAGAGGAGCAAAGATGACGCAGACTACCAGCAAGTCCACCACCGGCGGTGTGCAGTCCGTCGAACGCGCATTTGAGCTTCTGGAAGTCATCGCCCGCGCCGGCGGCGAAGCGGCACTGAGCGAATTAGCCGCCGACACTCCCCTGCCGCTGCCGACCATCCACCGCCTGCTGCGCACCCTGGTCGGGGTTGGCTACGTGCGCCAGTTGCCCAACCGCCGCTATTCCTTGGGTCCTCGCCTGATTCGCTTGGGTGAAGTAGCCAACCGGCAGCTGGGCGCACTGGCATCCCCGGTGCTCAAGGACCTGGTCACCAAGTTGGGCGAATCAGCCAATATCGCTGTGCTCGATGGCGACATGGTCACCTACATTGCCCAGGTGCAGTCGGCGCATTCGATGCGCATGATCACCGAAGTCGGGCGCCGCGCCATGCTGCACAACTCCGGCGTCGGCAAGGCCGTTCTCTCGGTCCTCGATGACGAACGGGTGCAGCGCCTGGTTTCCCAGGCCGGCATGCCGCCAAAAACGGCGAATACCATCACCACGCTAGGCAAGCTGTTCACCGATGTAGAAGCCACCCGCGAACGCGGCTTCGCCATTGACGAGGAAGAACAGGAATTGGGCGTGCGCTGCATCGCCGTTCCGGTCCCCGGGGCGCCAACCCCGATGGCGATCTCGGTCTCCGGTCCGGTTACCCGCGTGGACGAGGCGTTCATGAAAACCGCCGTGCCGGTACTGCAGGCTGCAGCCAGCGAACTGGGTGTGCAGCTGGTGGCAGCGGCCGACTAGTTTTCCGCGCCAGCGCGTGCCGGCGCCAAGAGCGTCATCACGGCCAGCGGAAGCAAGACGATGGCGGCGATGATCGTCAGCGCCGAGAAGGAGCTGATCGCCATCAGCGGGCCGGCGGCAAAAGCGGCCGTGGCACCGCAAAGGTTGGACAGGGCATCAACTCCGCCCTGGACCGACGCGCGCTCTTGCTTGCTGATGACCGTCGCGAACAAGGCAGAACCGGACACATTGATGAACGACCAGCCCACCCCGAGCAGGATCAGGCTGGCCATGATCCAGCCCATGCTCTCGGGGTGCAATCCCCCGGCCAGCAGGGAAGCGGCAAAGACCACCAAGCCCGCGCCAATGGAGAAGCGGTACCCCCAGCGGTCTGCCACGTAGCCCACCACTGGCGCCAAAGCGTACATGCCGAGAATATGCAGCGAGATGGTGATGCCGACCAGGGACACCGAGCCGCCGTGATGGGTGACGTGGATCGGAGTCATCGTCATGATGGCCACCATGACTACCTGCGCGCTGAGGATTGCCACCACTGCGTAGCGAGCCCGGAGATTCTTGCGCAGTTCCAAGACAAAGCGCTTGAGGCCGCCGCGCTGGCGCACCGGCAGAGCCGCGTCGGCTAGTCGGTCGCTTTCCCTGTTCAGCAATAGCGGATCAGGGCGCATCAGCAAGAAGACCAGCAAGCCCGCCAGCAGCATGGCGATACCGGCAATGAGGAAGGCCCCGGCATAGACATGCAGCCCGGTCGCGTTGCTGATCGCCTGGCCAGGCACCCCGAGGTTCGGGCCAAGGACCGTGCCGATGGTTCCCACCCAGACGACCAGTGCCAGGCTGCGCCCCTTGTGGTCGTCGGCAGCCAGATCGGTAGCGGCGAATCGGGCCTGCAGGCTGATGGCCGATCCCGAGCCGATCAGCAGCAAGCCAGCGAAGAGCGGGATCACCATCTGGAACTGGGCGGCGGGAACCAAGAGCAGCGCGCCGAGCGCTGCCAGCCACCAGCCGCCAGCCAAGGCGACGCGTCGTCCGAAGCGCGCGGCCAGATTGCCCAGGGGCAGTCCGAGCAGGGCCGCACCCAGGGTGCTCGCGGTGCGGGCAAGGCCTGCCCAGGCTTCACTCGAGGTGGCTTCCTCGGCCAGCAGGATGCCGATCGACGGGGCCACGCCCACGCCGATGGTTCCGAAGATCTGGGAGATGGCAAGGACCCAGAGGGTACGCTGTTGCACCCTGCTACGCGTCAACTCGTTCAAAGCCTTGCCCTCCATTCGCCTCAGATGGTTCGCTAACCATCCAGAATCAGTGTAAAGCAAACTGGGATACAAGATGTATCCCAGTTTGCTTTTGTGGCAAAGTCACGGCCGAACAGCAGGCCCGGACGGCCTTTAGTGTCCGCTGCCATTGTCCGAAACGTGCTTTCTCAAGCACTCTTTGAAGCCAGCTGAATCACCGTCGCGCATCAACCGGGCTAGATCCTGATGCTCGGCAATGATTTCCTCGCGGCGCGTGACCAGGTCTTCCGAGGTAGCAAAAAGCGCAAACCGATGACGGTCAGCTAAATGATCATAAAGCTCAACGCGGACGCTGTTGCCAGCGGCCTCGACAAAGCCTCGATGGAAGGCGATGGTCAGTTCGACAAACTCTTTCAGGTCGCCGGCAGCCAAGGCGGCATCCTGCTGGTCGATGGAGGCGATCTGCCTCTGGGTCAGCTGCTCCCGTTGGGCCTGCGAGGCGTCGGCCACCGAGGCCGATTCGAGCAGCAAACGCGTATCTGCCAGTTCAGCGACCTGCTTGTCACTCAGTCCGCGTACCACCGCACCGCGCTTGGGGAAGATCTCAATCCAGCCTTCTTGCTGGAGCCTGCCCAGGGCCAGGCGCACCGGTGTGCGGCTGAGCTCGAATTCCTTGGCTAGCGATGCCTCGCCAATCATCGATCCCGGCACATAGGTACCCTGAAGCACTCCGTCACGGATCAGCCGATACGCTCGTTGCGATGCGCTGGGTTCTTCGGTGGGCGCCACGGATGCGATTCTCCTTATTTACTTCGGCAGCCGCGCGATAGATCCCGCGGTGTTTCCAGACTACGCGAATGGTCGGCGTGCTAGCCCCTGCTACTGGGCGAACTGGGTTTCATAGAGCTGGGTGTAGCGTCCGCCAAGGGCAAGAAGTTCTGCGTGCGTTCCGCGTTCAATGATCTGGCCGGCTTCCACTACGAGAATTTGGTCAGCCGAGCGGATAGTGGAGAGCCGGTGGGCAATGATCAGCGCGGTGCGGTTTTCCAGTGCTTCTGCCAAGGCGGCCTGCACGGCGGCTTCGTTGGCTGAATCCAGGGCAGCGGTCGCTTCATCGAGAATAACCACCTGCGGGGCGGCCAGCAGCAGTCGAGCAATGGTCATGCGCTGGCGTTCACCACCGGACAGGCGGTAGCCGCGCTCACCCACCACGGTTTCCAGTCCATCGGGCAGCGCCTGGATGACCGGCTTGAGCCGGGCGCGTTCCAGCGCTTCCCAGATTTGCTCGTCCGTGGCTTCAGGCCGGGCCAAGCTCAGGTTGGAGCGGATGGTTTCGTGGAAGAGGTGGCCGTCCTGGGTCACCATCGAAACTGTGGTGCGCAGCGAATCCAGTTTGAGCTGGCGGATATCCTGCCCCGCCAATTGAACGCTTCCCGAGTCCACGTCATAAAGCCTGGCCAGCAGTGAAGCTACCGTGGACTTTCCGGCGCCCGAGGATCCTACGAGGGCAAAAGTCTGCCCTGCCGGGATCTCGAAATTGATATCGTGCAGGACCTGCTCGCCCCCACGGGTATCAAGAATCGCCACCTCCTCCAGCGAGGCCAGCGAAACCTTGTCCGCGCTCGGATAGGAGAAATTCACGTGCTCGAACTTCACTGGGACCGCCGCGCCAGCTTCAAGACGGCGGGCATCGGGAGCATCAGAAATCAGCGGCTCCAAGTCCAGGACCTCGAACACCCGGTCAAAGCTGACCAGGGCGCTGGTGATTTCCACGCGGGCATTGGCCAGTGCGGTCAACGGAGTGTAGAGCCTGGTCAGCAGCATGCCGAGGGTGACGACATCGCCGGCGGCCAGTTCGCCGCGCACCGCGTACATGCCGCCCAAGCCGTAGACCAAGGCGAGCGCCAAGGCGGCCACCAGGGTCAACGCGGTCACGAAGTAGAACTGGCGCATGGTCATCTTCACGCCGATGTCACGGACCCTGCCGGCGTGCAGGGCGAAGACCTTGGACTCGTCCTTGGGGCTGCCGAAGAGCTTGATCAGCGTGGCGCCCGGCGCCGAGAAGCGTTCGGTCATCTGGTTGCCCATGCTGGCGTTCAGCTCGGCGGATTCACGGCGAAGCAAGGCGACGGATTTGCCAAAGTGGCGGGCCGGTAGAAGGAAGATCGGCAGGAGCACCAGGGCAATGAGGGTCACCTGCCATGAGGTGGTGAACATGACGGCGGCGGTGAGGATCAAAGCCACGGTATTGGACACCAGTCCAGAGAGCGTCCCGGCGAATGCCGACTGCGCGCCGATGACATCGTTGTTCAGCCGGCTGACCAATGCACCGGTTCGAGTGCGGGCGAAGAACGCGACAGGCATTTTCTGCACGTGGTCGAAGACCGCGGTGCGCAAGTCGTAGATAATTCCTTCGCCCAGTCGCGAGGAGAACCAGCGCACGATGACAGAAGTTATGGCATCCGACACCGCGATGAACGCCATGATGATCGCCAAATTGGCAATGGCGCGCACTCCTGACTGCGCGACGATCTCGTCAACCACCCGGCCCGCGAGCACCGGAGTCACCACCGCGAGCACAGCGGCGATCACCGAGAAGAAGACGAAGATCAGCAGGCGGGTCTTGTACCCAGCGGCAAACTTCAGTACCCGTTTTGGCGTGGTCGAGGCATAGGCCTTCCCCTTGTCGCCAGACAGCTTCCACAGCGAATGCCAGGCGGCACTTTCCATGCTCATGAATATTTGCTCGCAATCCTGCTCGGGGATTCGGTGAGTTCCACCGTGCCTAGTTTCCCAGCAACCCTTCTGCAGGTTCTAGCTAGGGTCAGCTTATTCGGATCAGCTGGAGACACGGGCCGGACCGAAAATGACGCGGCCCAGCGCGAAAATGACAAAGCCGGCAATACCGCTTTTTTGCCGCAAGCTCGCAGGACTGCTTCCCGGAAGTAGGCCACAGCTCGTTCCCGCCGGCACCCGGGTTGCCGCTGATCGCCATGGGTATGGCGCAGTTTCCACCGAACCATCGCACCCTGGCATGCCACGGCTTTTCGCGCACCCCGGAATCTTGAAAGTACTTGTGGGAGTGCATTTCCATTCCACGATCCAGAATGAATCTATTCCGAATTGCGGAATACTGTTTTTCTATTGCGGAAAGATGTGAGCTGGCCTACAGTTGACACCAATCAAGCCACAGGCACATATCTCGGAGCGAGAATTCCTCAGGAGCAGCCATGAAAATCAATTCCGCCGACCAATTGGTCGTTGCCGAAGTACCACGCAAGAAACCCTTCTATACCTCCTTGTTCTTCCAACTTGGAGTAGCCATCGTCGCCGGAGTCTTGATCGGGCATTTCCTGCCGAGCATCGGCTCCCAGCTTCGCCCGCTGGGCGATGGATTCATCATGCTGATCAAGATGATCATCGCTCCACTGATCTTCCTCGTGATCGTGACAGGAATTTCCGCAGTAGGAGATGTCAAAGCCGTCGGCCGCCTGGGCGTCAAGGCATTGCTCTACTTCACTTGCGCAAGCCTCTTCGCTTTGGTCTTCGGCCTCATCATCGGAAACCTCATTCAGCCTGGCGCAGGGCTGAGCATCGACCCTTCCACTCTGGATGGCACCGCGGTTCAAGAGAAGACCGGCGAGGCCAAGAGCGCATCTGAATTCATTCTGGGGATCATTCCAGTCAGCGTCTTCGGAGCATTCTCAGACAACAACCTCCTCCAGGTGCTGTTCTTCTCCGTGTTCTTCGGAGCGGCAGTCGTCGTCATCGGGAAAGATCGTTGCGCGCCATTGCTCGGCATTTTCGACAATGTCTTGGAATTGATCTTCAAGATCATGAGTTGGGTTATGCGCGTCGCCCCATTGGGCGCTTTCGGAGCCATGGGTTTCATCATCGGCCAATACGGAATTGAAACTCTGGGGACCTATGCGAAACTGATCTTGGCCTGCTACGCGGCGGCGCTGTTGTTCATCGGCATCTTGTTCATTGTGGCTTGGGCATTCGCCCGGGTTCCCCTGTGGCAGTTCATCAAGTACACCCGCGAAGAATTCCTGCTGGCGTTGGGCACTGCATCCACCGAATCAGTAATGCCTCGCATCATGACAAAGCTGAACAATGCAGGCTGTTCCCGAGCCACGACTGGGCTGGTCGTGCCTACCGGCTATTCGTTCAATCTCGATGGCGCCGCCATCTACCTGTCCATCTCGCTGCTCTTCCTCGCCCAGGCATTCGGACACGACTTGAGCTTTGGTCAGCAGCTGGCAGCACTAGGCGTCCTGCTGCTGACATCAAAGGGCATGGCCGGAGTGCCCGGTTCATCATTCCTGGCATTGTCCGCCACCGCTGCCGCGCTGGGAATCTTCCCCGTGGCCGGCGTGGCCCTGCTGCTCGGTGCGGATCGCCTCATGGACTCCATGCGTGTTGCGGTCAACCTGCTGGGCAATTGCGTGGCAACCTTCGTGGTCGCCAAGTGGGAAGGACAGTTCGACCGCAAAGCGATGAAACGGGCATTCGCCGGAGAAAACACCCTTGAGGAGGAGCCATCGGGGCCAATCAAGGCAAGCGGCGAAGAACCCGCTGAGGCTACCTGTTCGCACTGTGGTGCAGCCAAGGCCGCGCAGAGGGCCGGCGCCTTGCTTGGCTCCCCTGCAGCGGCCCCGCAGCACTAGCGCACATAGGACACTCGCCACAGACGATACTGGCCAGACTGCACCGGATTTCCCCGGCGCAGTCTGGCCAGTATCGTCTCTGACGGCATCGCGCCGAGAACATTGGCTAGATTGCGCTCCACCCGCCATCTGATGCCAGCACTACGCCGTTGATATTGGTGCTGTCGTCGCTCAGCAGGAATGCGATGGAAGCAGCGAGCTGGTTTGCCGCGGCCACGCCCGGAATGATGCTCATCAGCGGAGCGATGGCCTGCTGGGCAAATTCTGAAGTCATCGGCGCCTCGATATTTGTCTGCACAGCACCCGGGGCAACTGCATTGAAGCGGATCCCGCGCTTTCCATACATGACCGCCGAGTTCTTCGTCATCCCTACCACCGCATGCTTCGATGCGGTGTAGGCAACGCCAGCGGCAGAACCGCGCAGGCCTGCTTCCGAAGCCACATTCACGACCGCCCCTTGACCGGACTCGAGCATCGACGGCAGAACACTGCGCGTTAGCTTCAAGATGGAGTTGACGTTCACATTGAATACGCGCTCCCAGGTCGAGTCCTCGACTTCATGGATGGGTTCGAACTTGTCCATAATGCCTGCGACATTTGCCAGACCGTCTATTTTTCCGCCGCTTGCGCCCACGACACGATCCGCGACCTCTTGCTGGGTGATGTCACCGGCCACTGAAATCAGATCCAGCTCGGGATTTTCCGCCAAGAGTTCCTCAAGCCTGTCCGCGCTGATGTCCGAGGCAATCACTTTGCCACCCTCCTTGGCTACGCGTAACGCTGTGGCTCTGCCGATTCCCGAACCCGCACCGGTAACAACGATGGTTTTGCCACTGAACCGTTCTGCCACGAGTCGTTCCTGCCAAGTATTTTCGGTATTCATTGCACATCCCCATTTCGATAGTTACCGTGTCGAATTTAGCTTATGACTCACTGTGCCATAATTCAATGGCTCATACTTGAGATATGCCGGACAGCCACGTATCCACGCCCGGTCGCCCCTCCGGACGACCGCAATCCATCCACCCGGACTCCGTAGCGCGCATCGCCTTAGAACTCTTTGACCAGCACGGATATACCCAGGTCTCCATGGCGCAGATTGCCGAGGCCTGCTGCATTGGACGCAAGAGCCTGTACCGATATTTCCCATCCAAGACGGATCTCGTTTGGGGCGGAGCACTTGATGCGATTTCAATTACGGAAGCAGCCTTGGAGCTAGAGCAGGAAAAAGGGCACGGACCCATTGATTCCCTGCGCAATGCCACGCTGGCCGGCCTTCGATCCATACCAGACTTGGACGTTGCCCGCGGGAGACTGCGTTTAATTGCCGGCCAGCCCGAATTGCTATCGCAGGCCTCACTACGGATGGCTCCTGATCGTGAGCGAACTGCGCATTTCTTCAGAAAGCATGGAGTGAGCGAGGAGCAGGCAGAGTACCTGACCATCGCTTTCGGCGCAGTTGTTTTCACCGCATGCATCCGCTGGGCGCAATCAGAGAGCCCAGATCCCGAGCCTTTCTTACGGCGCGCAACTGCAGTCCTTCAGGCCCCGTAAAGGCCTGGCCATCAAGACCTGGCGGCGCCCCACTTGTCGTCAATCATGGCCGCAAAATCGAACGCTTCGTCAAGGATTCCACGCAGGGATTCATCGCGCGAGTCCACCCACCGGACCAAAGCGTGATCATACAGGGTCAGCGCCAGAAGAGCCGAGGTGTCGGCCAACCGGTGATTGGCACAGAACGGCTGCAGCGCTTGGGCAAGCTCGGCTTGCTGTTCGCGACGTGACTCTTGCCAACTGGCTCGTAGCGCCGGGGTGCTCCACACCAATTGAACCCGAGAGCGCATCGCTTCAGGATCCTCCTCAGCGGCAACAACCGTCGGTTCAAAGCTCCGGCGCAGAAGTTCGAGCAAACTCTCACTGGGATTCGATGCCATGGACTCAAGCATCTGGGAGAAATGCATATTCATGGACCGCAGTGCGGTCACCACGGCGTCTTCTTTGGATGAGAAATATCTGAAGAACGTCGCGCGTGAAATTCCTACAGCTTGCGCTGCTTGCTGGGCCGTGACGTTCTCCAAACCGCGCTCAGCAAAAACGGCATACACCTGCTGAGCCAACTCGGTTTTCATCTTCTCGCGCACCCGATCACGCACCACGCTGCCCATGGCAAAAATTTTACTCTGAGATCACTCATCGTTAATGAGACTCTGTCTCTTTTGCCAGCTCAGCGTACGAAAATACTAGGCGTGTCGAATCTGTTCCAATTCACGATACTCAATAATTCCCCAATGATAGTGCCCGCATCTTGCCACTTCGGTAGGCTCAAGAGTGGCATTGGATTCCAGTTGAAGGACAGGCATGGGGCAACAGAACAGCATCAACAGCATCGAACTCGGGCAAGGCCTGAAGGTCACTGGCCAAGGCTTTGGATGCATGTCCTTGAGCAGCGCTTACGGTGCCGCCGAGGACGTGGAATCGTTGCGCACTGTGAATCACGTGATTGATTCCGGAGTCACCTTTCTGGACACAGCGAACATTTACGGCGCGGGACACAACGAATCCTTGCTCGCCCAGATCCTCAGAACGCGCCGCGACGAGGTCACCCTGGCCACCAAAGCCGGCATCATTCGCCCCAAGAACCCGGGTGACCCACGAGTCAACGGCGACCCTGCCTTCATCAAGAAATGCCTCGACGAGAGCCTCCAGCGCCTGGGCGTAGACTACGTTGACCTCTACTACTACCACCGGGTTGATAGCCGAGTCCCGATTGAAGATACGGTCGGCGCCTACAAGGAACTGGTCGAAGCCGGCAAAGTGGGCCACATTGGCTTATCCGAAGTGACCGCCAAGGAACTTCGCCGAGCGCACTCGGTCCACCCTATTGCCGCGATCCAGATGGAGTATTCCATTTTCAGCCGGGACATCGAACGCTGGTTGCTGCCCGCAGCCAGCGAGCTCGGCGTGGGGTTGGTCAGCTACGCATCCTTGGGCCGCGGCTACTTCACGGGCGAAGTGGATTCTCTCGATCAGCTGGACGCGAACGATGTCCGCCGGAACTTCCCGCGCTTCGAGGACTCCAGGATGCAGCACAACCAGCCATTGCGAACGATCATCGAAGAAACCGCGCAGCGTGAAGGAATCACCCCCGCGCAACTTTCACTGGCGTGGGTTTATGAGCAGGCTCGGATCCACAATGTGCAGGTATCGCCCATTCCAGGGACCCGCTTTGCCCACCACTTTGACGAGAACCTTGAAGCATTGGATATCCGACTCTCGGGAGAATCCATGGCAGCGTTGAACGCGCTGGCTGAACGGGTCGACGGCGAGCGCCAAGCCGACATCATGTCCGTGTCCAAGGGACGTGAACAGCACCAGATGGCCGAAGAAGGTAGCTTCTCATGAAACTTGCACTCGCCCAGGTATTGAGCACCTCGGATCCTCAACGCAATCTTGCCATCGTGCGTGACCATGCCAAGCAGGCTAAGCAGGCAGGTGCCTCATTGGTGGTTTTCCCGGAGGCGATGCAAATCGCCTTCGGGCATGATCTCGCACAGGCGGCGCAGCCATTGGATGGGCCATGGGCTGCGCTGATCCGCCAGCAGGCTCACGACATTGGCATCACGATTGTCGCCGGAATGTTCACTCCCGGCGAGGACGGGCGGGTTCGCAATACCCTGTTGATCGCGGGGCCCGAGGCAGATGCCCACTATGACAAGATCCACCTGTATGATGCCTTCGGCTACGCTGAATCCGATTCGGTGACCCCTGGAGATGCACCAGTCCAGTTTTCGCATGAGGGACAGATACTCGGCGTGGCCACCTGCTATGACCTTCGATTCCCGCAACTTTTTATCCGCCATGCCAATTCCGGCGCAACAGTGAACATCGTGTGCGCCTCTTGGGGCGCGGGCGAAGGCAAAGTTGAACAGTGGACAACCCTGGCCAAGGCTCGTGCCCTGGATTCGACCACTTTTGTCGCGGCCGTGGGCCAAGCCGATCCTCAAAGCGTCGGACAGAAGGCAACAGGCACGGTGCCACTCGGCGTGGGCCATTCGCTCGTTGTTGACCCGTTGGGTCGAGTTATCGCCCAAGCTGGGGCCGAGCCAGAGTTGCTCGTCGTGGATCTCGACCTGGCTGTGGTTGAAAAAGCTCGGCAGCAATTGCCGGTGCTGGCTAATTCTGTGGATCTATAGCGGTTCAGCCAGCGCACAAAGTGGATCCACACCAGTTCGCAGGTAGTCGTAGGTGATCGCCAGCACTCAACGGTACGCGGCGTACTGGACGAAAGCGCGGTAGAAACCCTGCGGTGTCGCGGAGGCTGAATGAACCACCGCGGAGCCAGTGATGTCGCCATTCGGCTCGAGGACTGCAGCGAATACGGCATCTCGTCCTGTCGCTAAAACACTGGCAGTTTCGCTGGTGACGTTCAGGGCCATCAAGTCTTTTCCGGTACGCGTCCAGCTATTCAGCAAGGTCGAGCATTGGAGCGCTTCGCTTGAATCCGCCGGTAACGTAGGCAAGATATGCCAAGCCAATAACAATCCAGGCAATTCCGATAACCAGCGACAGCGCACTCAGGCTCGTCCACAACCAGATCGTCAGGACCAGCCCGATCAAGGGAAGAACCACGTAATTGAATGTCGCGGCGACCCCACGGTGACGATGGGCCAGGAAGAAATACTTGATCACCGCAAGGTTGACGGCCGAGAAAGCGACCAGTGCGCCGAAGCTGATCATCGCCGAGACCATTTCAAGGCTTGCGAAGAGCGATGTCAGGGAAATGACAGAGACGATGATGATCGCGAAGGTAGGCGTTTTGAATCGGGGGTGCAAATAGCCGAAGATCTTTTTCGGCAACACGCCGTCACGGCCCATGCTGAAGAGGATTCGCGAAACCGAAGCCTGCGAAACCAGCGCTGAACCCATCGCTCCGCAGATGAACCCGGCAGTGAAGAAAATCGATAAGAACTGGCCACCAGCGGTAAACACCACTTGGATGGACGCAGAATCAGCGTTCTCGAACTGGTGCGAAGGGAAGACCAAATGCGAGACGTAGGCCAGCGCGATGAACAGCAGCCCGCAGATCAATGTTGTCAGGATAATCGCGCGCGGCAGATCCCGCTTCGGATTGCGAGCTTCTTCGGCGAATGTCGTGATCGAGTCGAAGCCCAGAAACGAGAGACAGAGAATCGCCGCTCCCGCAGCAAGCGGAGCGAATCCGGTGGCCTCGCCGGTTCCCCGCAGCGGGGCCATCAGATCAACACCACCCTGGCCTCGCAAGTAGGCGATAGAGAATCCGATGAACAGGATGATGAACAGGAATTGGAAGCCAATGATCACGATATTTGTTCGCGCTACCGAGACAATGCCTATGACATTCAGAACCGTAACCAGCAGCATCCCGGCAAGCATGAACACCCAGGGCGGAACTGCAGGGAAGAACTCGTTGAGGTAGATCCCCAAGAGCAAATAATTGATCATCGGCAGGAAAAGATAGTCCAGCAGCAAGGCCCAGCCTGCCATGAAGCCGACGTTCGCCCCGAAAGACCTCTGGGTGTAAACGTAAGCGGAACCGCCTACAGGAAATGCCCGGGACATCAGGCCATAGGACCGCGCGGTGAAAAGCATCGCCAGCAACGTAATCGCGTAGGCAACCGGCAGGCGCCCGCCGGTAATTTCGGTAACGATCCCATAGGTGCTGAAGATCGTCAGCGGCACCATGTAAACCATGCCAAAGAGCACGAGATTGGGCAGTCCCAGCACTCGATGCATCTGCGCAGACCCACCGGGGCTAGTCTCGGACGTCCGTTCCAGCTGATTCATGGCAACCCTCTCTGCCAGCGGATAGCCATGGATCGTCGCGTATGACGCGTTTGCGAGTCGCACCCGAGGCTAAAAAATAATGAAGACCGTTCACTTAATGTAGTGACACCCCTCACCAATGACAAGAGGCAGGAAGGATTCATCACCCGCATTTCGGGCGTATGAATGGGCTTGGGCAACCCCGGAGATCACTATTATTCTGCTCAGCGAACGAGACTGACTAGGGAATTCGCCTCGTTCACGCAGGATGGGTGCAGCGCAAGCCAGAGCATGGATCCTTCGTGAATAAATTTATAAGATTAATTTGAAGGAAACATTGAGCAAGGAATATTTCCTTCCCCTAGGACTGCGCCACTTCACGCTCAATGGCGGCAATGATGGCCCGCAGCCCAAACTCGAACGACTGGTCACTAACGGTTGTCCTGGCTTGATGGGCGTATTTTTCGCCTAGTTCCATCACCTCGCCATGGCTGCTCTGGACAGCGCCCTCGCCAGCTACTGGCACTGTGGTCACGTGCGCACCAGGCGCGACGATATCCAACACCGCGCCTACGACTAGCGACTCGATTGCTACCATCATCATCAGAATTCGCGGGACGGCGACGCCTGCACGCCGCAGGATTCGTCCCATCTCCTCGTAAATGACCCCTGATTCCGATTCCTCCGAAATCGGAGTTGCGACAATCAACTCCGCAGCAGCAGGCACTTTCAACAGCGCTTCCCGGAAAAGAACCGAGAAATGGAACAAGGCCTCGGTCCACGGCAGATCCGCCAGCATGCTTCGGTCAATGGAACGCACGATGTCGCGCCTCATGAGGTTGACCAGATGTTGGCGATTATCAACATGGTTGTACAGCGCTGGCGTGCGAACGTCGAGCGAGCGCGCCAGCCGGCCCATGGAGAATTCCTCTGACCCCACCTCATCGAGCAAGGCGAATGCCGCCTCGACAATGACCTGCTGGGTAAGTATCGGCGTTGCGGGACGTCCTGCGACTCGTTGCGACATGCGATTCTTCCTGCTTGGTGGGGGCCAATCAATCTCCATCAAATCATGGACAGCAAATTGCGTCGACGTTAGACTCAAAAATAATTAACAGCATTAATATTTTGGAGTAAGTCGATGCCTGGTCCTCAGACCGTGCTCTACGCACGAACAATCCACACGCTCGGGACAGCGGAAGACGTATCAGCCATAGGCATCACCGACGGCCTGATTTCCCACCTGGGCACCGCCAGCGAGGCCGCCGGGTGGATCACAGCGGATACCGAGGTCATCGATTACGGCGAAGCCGCCATCACGCCCGGGCTGGTCGACGCCCATATTCACCCGGTGTTCGGCCAATCAGTCGCTCGCGGGGTATTCCTCGGAGACGCTAGAACCGTGGAGGAAGCAAGCCTGCGGCTCGCCGAGTACGCAAGCAAGCTCGGCCCGAAGGAGATCGTCCTCGGCCACGGATTGAACGTCTCTATTTTTGGCGCGTCTGAACCAAGCAGCGGTTTTATCGACAGTGCGTTGGCGGGCCGGCCTGCCTACATCTCGTGCTTCGATGCCCATTCGGCACTGGCATCGAAGTCGATGCTTCAGCTCGCCGGAGTAAGAGGAACCGAGACGTTCACGGACGGCTCCAGCGTGGTTGTCGATGAAAACGGCGTACCTACAGGCTTTCTCCGCGAGTTCGCGGCGATGGCCCTGGTTGAATCCGCATTGCCGCCCTTGAGCATCGATGACAAGGTTGACGCGGTTTATCGGCTTTTCATCAACATGGCTGCCAGCGGGCTCACCGGCGGAGAAATGCTTGACCTGGCAGACCCTGATTCATTAGAAATCTTCCGCCGGTTGGAAGCACGCGGCGACTTGCCGATCAAGCTACGCATCGCCCCATGGATCATGGCCAGCGACGATACCGGAACCCTGGACCAGATGATCGATCTCCAAGGCACTCACGGACGGCGCTGGCATGTTCGGGGAGTCAAGCTCATGATCGACGGGACGATCGATAACGGCACCGCGTGGCTCTATGAACCAGACACCGAGGGCGAATCCACCGCCTCCCTGTATTTGAATCCAGGGCAATACGTCCAGAACCTGCGATCCCTCGACGAAGCCGGGGTGACAACCACGACGCACGCCATCGGCGATCAAGGAATCGGTTACGTTATTTCAGCCATCGCGGATCTTCCCAAGAACGGCTTACGCCACCGAATCGAACACCTGGAGGAGATCAACGACCAAGACTTTGCCCGCTTGAAGGATTCCGGTGCGACCATCAGCATGCAGCCCACGCACTGCACCCATTTTGTCCGTGCCGATGGCACCGATACCTGGTCCCGCCGCTTGGGCGAGCACCGCTCGGGCTTTGCTTTCCGCCTGCGCGATGTGAAGGATGCGGGGCTTGTCCTGGCGCTTGGATCGGATTGGCCTATTGCGCCCTTCGACCCGCGCTTGATCATGGCTGATGCGCAGACCAGGCGCCGCACGGAAGTGCCTGGAAGCGATAGCGCGTACCCCCGCCACAAGCTTTCTGCGCTTGAGGCTTTGGAAGGCTACACCGTGAACGTGCACGAAAGCTCGGGCGCTAGGGGCGGACGGATAGAGGTTGGGCTGCCTGCCGATCTGAGTATTTTTGCCGCGGATCCGTTGGGCGTTTCACCTGAGGAACTTTGTTCCCTGGAAGTGCTCGGCACATACGTGGACGGCCAATTAGTCGACCTTGGCGCCAAGCTGGTGGACGCCGCCGTTGTTTGAGCTCGGCATCCCGGCAAAGCCCCGCGGCACCCCCTGCCGGTTGATTATTGGCTGATGCCTTCCAGCGAATCTGCCAGCCTCGCCGCCTTGCCCCGACGACGCGGACGCAGCTCGCTGGCCAGCGATCCAGCCACGATGAGCAGCGCGCCGGCAATGGCCACCGGCGGCAGCCGGTCTCCGGCGATACGACCGATGATCGCGGCCCAGACAGGTTCTCCGGCATAGATAATTGTGGCCTTCGTCGGCGAGACCGACTTCTGCGCCCAGTTCATCGCAAGCTGGATCATGCAGCTAGCCACGCCGAGGGCCACTGAAGCAATGACCCACACCCACGAGAACTCCGGGACCTGCTCGCCGACGGCAGGAACCGCCAGAAACCCGAGCACCCCTGCTACCAATAACTGCACCACGGTGACGCGCCCAAGATGCACCTTGCCGGCGAACCAGCCAATGAGAATGATCTCCAGGGCAATTGGCAATGTGCTGATAATCGTGACGAGCTCGCCCGTGCCGAAGGTGAGCCCAACGCTTCCGGGGTCGGCCAAGAGAACAAGCCCGATGAAGGCCAGTGACACGCCGATCCAAGTGAGCAGCCCCGGCTTCTTGCGGAAGACAACCCATTGCAGCAACGGCACCAGCGGAACATAGAGGGCGGAGATGAAGGCCGAGGTGCTGCTGTTGAGCGTCTGCAATCCGGCGGTTTGCAGGCCGTAACCGAAGAAGATCATGACTCCAATGGCCGTGCCGGCACCTATTTCCTTGAAAGTCAGGCCCTTGAGTGCCCGCGCGAAGAGCAGGGCGCTGATCAGGCCTGCAGTGATAAACCGCATCCCAACGAAGAACCACGGGCCGCTGTGTTGCACGGCAATGTGGATGATCAGAAAGGTTGCGCCCCAGACAACCGTGGCAAGGACCAAGACCACTTCTTGGCGGGAGAACGCACGCCACCGGAACTCATTGTGCAACATAATGCACAATCTTATGGTGAATAATAGTGCACATGCAAACGAGCGACAGCACAGATGTCCTGACCCACGTCAGCAGAAATGTTCGCCGGCTACGCCTGGCCACGGGCCTGAGCCAGGCGGCACTGGCCGACCAATCAGGAGTCAGCCGGCGCACGGTCATCAAGCTGGAAGCCGGCGAAGCGAACATCAGCCTCACCGGACTCGACCGGCTTGCCGAATCGCTGGGCGTGACATTCGTCGATTTGGTTGCGGAGCCCACGGCTCCAAGATCCTCGGTCAACGAAGCCGTTTGGAGAGGGCAGCATCCGCAGAGCGTTGGGACGCTGATGGCCTCGGTTCCTGCCAACAAGGAAGCGCAGCTTCTGAGCTGGTCGCTTGATCCGGGAGAAAGCTATGTCGGCGAACCTGATCCTGCGGGTTGGTCAGAAATGATTCTTGTTGTCGAAGGCGAGCTCCGCATTCAGACCACAGGAGAAACAGTGCTGCGCGCCGCTGGCGAGCATTACGCATTCGCTACGAATCAAGACTTCTCCTACATCAATCAGAGCCAGCAGCTCACGCGCTTTGCCCGGATTGTCGTGAGCTGATCAGCAAGCTGGCGTTTGATTCTTCCTTGCAGGACGCGAGGGCCAGCAGATATCTCGCGATACCCGCTGGCCATGCGCATCAGCTGTCCGACTGCTCCGAAGATGAGCTCATTGCTCCATTGTCGTTAGGCGGCATGGACGGAGCTCCTGACGGTGGAGTGCCACCGGGGCCGCCCGAGGGAGGAGTTCCTCCTTGCCCGCCTGGACCACCGGACGGTGGCGTACCGCCTCCCATGCCGCCGCCATCCGGCGCAGAACCGCCTGCCGGTTCGGTAGCGGTATCAACGTTGACCGTGAGTTTCACCATGTACCCGGACGTGGCATCGCCGGTCACGGTAGCCAGCTGCGAAGCCCCTCCGTCGTCGCCGAAGACATTGTCGCTCTCCAAGGTCAGATCTTCCAGATTTGCCACGGACTGCTCATATCCCTTGGTAGCGAATACGACATCACAGATGTCTTCCGGCAACGCCACCTGGGAGGTGGCAATCGCCTTGGTGGAGTCGGTAATGGACTGCGCATCCGGGTAGATTTCAAAGTGGATGTGGGGCCAGCGTCCCACATAGCAAGCCGGGAAGATACTGGTGTACCGCACCAGGCCGTTGCCGTCTGCCACCTGGACTCCGCGCAGATAGTTCTCGTTTTCCAGACCCGTGGAGTACATGGAGTATCCGCCATCGCGGTCGCAATGCCAGACATAAACTGACACGTCCTTGAACGGCTTGTTGCCGTTGGCCATATCCACGATGTTCAGTTCCAGGGTCATCGGAATGCCTTCGGCGGTGGCGGTGCTTTCACCGAAGCTCGAACGAATGTCGCTTCGAACAATGCCACTTTGTTCCAAGACATCCGGGCCATTGGAACCATCTCCCGGATAGGGGCCAGCGGTTTCATCGGGGATCTCGGCAACGCCAGAGGAGCTTGAGCTGGAAGCTGGCGAGCACGCTGCAAGGGCCAGGCCCACGGCGCCTAGCCCTACTCCGGCTAGAACCTTGCGCCGCTCGATCAGCGTTCCGACATCGAAGGCTAAACCCTGATCTTCGAGGTCTTCCTCCGGCCGAGGCAAGTCGCGATTGCCGTATCTACGTGGCGGGATCTTCATGGCTGTTCTCCTGACGCAAAGAGTCTGAAATAAGTACGCATCTACAGCCTAGGAAGGATGGCAGAGGGCGGGCCCAGCTTGCCCTGTGGGGTTCCTATGCCGATGAACGCGCTCTCTTCCACTGGCATCCGTGAACCACTAAGGTGATGATCAGCCACCCGAACACCTGCCGATGGAGCTTCCGTGTCCTTAGCCTTGCCCCAGCCAACTGCGCCACATCCATCCACGGCTCCGGCGTTGAATTGGGGAATCCTGGGACCGGGGTGGATTGCCGGGCAATTCGCGACCTCGCTGAATTCTTTGACCCAGAGCCGCATCGCCGCCGTGGGTTCACGCAGCCAAGAACGCTCCACGCAGTTCGCCCGGACCCATGGCGATAGCGACACCCGAGCTTACGATTCCTATGACCAGGTGCTTAGCGACCCGTCAGTGGACGTGGTCTATATCGCCGTCCCGCACAGCGGACATGCGCAACTAGCCATCAAGGCCATCAACGCCGGCAAGCATGTCCTGGTCGAGAAGCCGATGACCCTCAACGCGGACCAAACCCAGCAGGTAATCACTGCTGCCAGAACTGCCGGCGTTTTCGCCATGGAAGCCATGTGGTCACGCCTCTTGCCCGTCGGCAACGTGATAGCGCAAATCCTGGAATCACGGCTGCTCGGCGAGATCCTCTCCATCAGCGCGGACTTCGGAGCCAAATTCCCGGTCGATCCCGCCTCCCGGATTTACGATCCTGCCCTCGGCGGCGGTGCCCTGCTCGATGTCGGGATCTACCCTGTCGCATTCAGCGCCATGCTCTCCCCTGCCAAACAGCTGCTGCACGCATCAGGCCGGATGACCCAGACAGGAGTCGACGCATCTTTCACGGCACTGCTTGCCAACAACGACGGGTCCACCTCCAGCATCTTCAGCAGCATCGAGACCGATTCGCCGCAGGCCGCCTGGATCGCCGGGACCGAGGCGACCTTGGAAGTGGAGCGCCCCATTTTTGCCAGCTCACGGCTCGTGCTGCGCAACTCAGATGGCGGTATCGCCGACAGCCAAGACTTCACGGAGCACTCCCCTGCCACCGGTTTGGGCTGGGAAGCCGCGCACGTCGCCCGATGCATCAGCGAAGGACTGCTTGAGTCGCCCATCATGCCGCTGGATGAGTCCCTGGCGATCGCGCACACCCTGGACCGGATCGCAGCGCAGCTGCTCAAAAGCTAGTGAATCGGCTGCGCCGCGTGCAGTGCGCCATGCTTCGCCACGTCATCCATCAGGATCTGCGGCCAGGCATTCACCTCATCGCGGGTGCTGGCCACCTGCAACCTCGCTTGGGGCAGCGCGTATAGCAACGCCTGCGCGGTAGTCACCGGGTGGGAGGGGTCCTCGGTCCACGCCAGGATATGCGCGGGCACGGTGACGCGCGCCAGATCCGCAAGCTGTGGCAGATCGCTGGCGGCCGCGCCCCGGAAAATGGTCGGCAATAGCTCCGGAGAATTATCCGGCAGGGTCATCGGGTTCCCGACGGTCGCCGGAGGGACCGGCTGATTGATATCGGCTTGGACAAAGGCATCCCAGCCCTCGGTTTCCAGCACCCTGGCATGGTTCAAGTACGCTTGCGACTTCGCCTTGCGGGACTCCCAGGCAGTTGGCGGAAGCAGCAGGGTCAGCCCGCAAAAGCGTCCTGGTTCCTTGATCGCAGCGTAGAGCAAGGTGGCACAACCCATGGATGGTCCTACGCCATAGACCTTTTCGCCCGGGAAGTACTCGTGCAGCAGAGCCAGCAGATCATCCGCCAAATTCTGCCACTCGTAGTCTTCAACGACGGTTTGCCCGGTGGATTCGCCGTGCCCGCGGGCATCGTAGCGCAGCAGCCGCGTGCCGCTTAGCCCCCGGCCCAAATCCATATTCAGCACGCGGTCCCGCGCCCGGCTGGAGGTCAAGCCATGGAGCTGGACTACCGGATGTCCGCCTTCATCACTGAATTCCACGTCAAGTTCAGCGCCTTGAACACTAAATTTCGCCATAATCCAAGTCCGCTTCTGTCATAGACGATCTTGGGTAATAGGATAACGCCATGAGACTGACGAACGTTGCACAGTTACGGCTGCCCTTTGGGAAATTGCACGGATATGACGTCGCTGTTCAGCGCACCGGAGTTGAACTGCCCATTTCCTTCGACCAGCGACGCCACGTCTCACTGGGCCATCGCCCCGGGTCCTGGATGGCCATCAGTTTCAGATTGCCCGCCAAGGTTCAGCTCGATGTCCTAGCCAGCGCATGGCTGGAAGTCATCAACTGCCACGGAACCCTGTGTTCCGCCTTCAGCCAGGATGAACACGGCGAGCTGCTCCTTGAAGAGATCACCGTGGGACCTGGAGCTTGGGTCCGGCACCCGGTAGCCAGCGGACAGTCCATGAACGAGGCATTGCGCGATGTTTTTGATCAGGCCTGCTCCCCCTTCAACGCACCCTCCCACCGGTTGTGCCTGCTTGAGACCGCCTTGGAATCAACCGTGGTTATCGCTTCGGACCATTCGCACGTGGACATGTGGTCCATGCTGGTCATCGTGCGGGACCTCTTGCGATCGCTGGGACTCTCCGATGATGAAGTCGTCCCGCGGCCGCTGACCGCCGCCAGTTTCACCGAGCACACTCGGGCTTTGGCCGAGCGGGAGCGAGCCCCGCGCCAGGTGCGCCAGCGATGGGCTGAAGTGCTCGACGCCAGCGGTTCGGTGATGCCCCGCTTCCCGCTGCCGCTGGGTGAACCGGTGCCTCACGCCGAACGGGTCGAGGTGCGCGATGTCCTGGATGTTGATGACAGCGCCGCCTTCGCTGCCCAGGCCAAAGAGGATGCGGTGTCCACGCTGACGGCTGTCATCTCCGCAATGACCTCGGTGACCTTGGACCTGGCGCGGGCCCCGCTGCGGGCTGTCTTCCCGGTACACAGCCGCTACGACCACCAGTGGGATGACTCGGTCGGCTGGTTCATCACCAACTCCGTCATCGAGTCCGCGGACCCTGCTCCCGTGGCCTGCGCGGCAGCGGTCAAGGAAGCGGTGCGGCTCGGTTCGTGGCCGCTGGAAGAAATCCTCGACCCCTGGGGCGGAATGCCAGAGGCACCGGGCATGTTCGCCATCTCCTGGCTGGATTTGCGCAGGCTTCCGGTCCGCGTTGATTCCATCGGGCTGCAAGCCCAGTACATTGGCGCGACCATCCGCACCGACGGGGTCATGCTCTGGTTCATCCTCGACGATGCCGGGCTGCACCTGCGCTGCCGCTACCCCGATACCCCCCCAGGGCCGCGAACATGTGGGCGGCTGGCTGGATGCGTTGATCCTCAAGCTTCGCGCCCAGGCCCGCGCTTCGGTGGGCGGGCTGCTTCGCCTTGGCGAGCGCCGATACCGGGTGCAACGCGCCGAACGCTCCGACGTACCAGCCATTGTCGCACTATTGTCGGATGACGAGTTGGGGGCATCGCGCGAAGGCGACGAGCTGGTGGCCTACGAGCGGGCCTTCGACAAGCTCAGCCGCGACTGGTCCAACTATCTTGCGGTAGTGCGCGACGAGGAAGACGCGGTCGTCGGAACCATGCAGCTGTCGATCATTCCGGGGCTGTCCCGCAAGGGCACCACGCGCTTGCAGATCGAGGGAGTGCGGGTAGCCGCCAGCGAAAGGTCCCATGGGGTTGGCCGGGCGATGCTCGAATGGGCTCACGCGCATGGCCGGGCCCGCGGCGCACGGCTTGCACAGCTGACCACCGATTCGTCGAGGCTCAAGGCCCACGAGTTCTATGCGCGGCTGGGCTACGAGAAGAGCCATGTGGGGCTCAAGCTGCAGCTCTAGGCAACATAAAAGTCATTGCTGCTGCCTGCTTGAGCAATTCGGCATACCGCAGTGATGCCAGGCGTCATTCGCGTTCCCAACGCAAAGAAGAGTCTCGTGAACATGCTGGTGAGCTGAAAGAAAGTTGTTGCCCGTCCGTCGAACACGATCTGGACTGCTCGGAAGCAGCCCCGTGGTTGATGCCGAAGAATCAAGGCGAATTCGTTATTGGATGGAACCGCATAGGCATTCTGTCAACGGTCCACGCTTACACAGAATGTATCGTCGCCCATAGAAGTCGCGATTGAATGGATCGACAACTTCCGGTAGCTTGACGGCACCGAGATGATTTACGTGCTGTTACTGGGTCTGCCGTTTGCGAAATGCCGAAACAGCCATTCGGTTTCCGCATTGAACACTACAAAAGCGACGTGACCGATTCCGTGTCAGATCGACAACGATGTTCTCGCATTGAGTCGCCTGGCATGTGCTAATGCGCGACGTTTCATCTGCGATAACCGCGATGGACATCGCCAGCGCGATCTCAACCAGAATTCGGTCCTCGAAGGAAGCTTGCGGACCTACCGCATGAATGTGCCAATCCCGCTGGCCATGCTTGTTCAGCTGCGGTATTGCGTGGCGGCTGAGCAGGATCTCGTTGATAACTCCTGGAGCTTCGTCACGATCTGACAGCAGCATTCTCCGAATAACCGGCCTAATTTCCCTGACCGACTGCAACTCATGTTCCGTTCTTTCGAACCTCCCCGTGAAATCATACCGGTCATAGAAATCCACCAGCTGCCCAATGTCCGCTAAGCCCTCTTTTTCACCGGCGGTATTCGATAGCCATGCAGCCGCGGTGAGTGATTCCCCAGTGTCATTATCTAAAGGCATGTTGACATGTTACATGATGTATGTGTGTAATGTCTCATACAGTCTTTAGAACATTACCGAGGGGTGGCATATTTTTGAATCGAACGCATCATGGGGAGCTGAGACCAAGGGTTCAGGCAAAGTATCAACAAGGCCCACAACGGCACTTAGTGGGCTGCCCAAGTTCCCAACTTCCCACGATGCGTCCATCCGGCCCTGGACCCGGTTCGCTCAGCGGTTCAGCCAACTGGCACTCCACGTATTTTCTGCCATCGGGCAGGTAATAATATCCAAAATGAAAGGTGGTTGATTGCGAAAATAATTAGTTCGAGTTGCAGACATCACCCCCTAAACACTCCACGGATATCCACCATCTAAATTGGAGAAATCAATAAGCAAAGTCCACTGAGTTTATGGGCAGCGCGCATCTTAAGGAGCATTCCATGAACACGCAAACAACAGATACCCTCAAATCTTCCGACGTCCGGATATTCGAAAGAATTGAAACGGAATGTCGGGCATACTGCAGGGACCTTCCCGTAGTCTTCGAAAAAGGCAGTGGTTCCTACGCCATCTCCACGGATGGTACCCGTTACTTGGATTTTTTCTCCGGTGCGGGAGCGCTGAACTATGGTCACAATCATCCAAAAATGATCGAAGCTGCAATGAACTACATTGCGGAGGGGAACATCCTGCATGGACTGGATATGTTCACCACCGCTAAACGCGAGCTGCTTGAAGAAATCGAGCGTACACTGCTGACTCCCAAAAATTGGGACTACAAGATCCAATTCACCGGGCCCACCGGCACCGATGCAAATGAAGCGGCCTTGAAACTGGCCCGTCTCGTCACTTCACGACGTGAAATTGTCGCTTTTCGTGGTTCCTATCATGGAATGTCAATTGGATCGCTCTCGGTCAGTGGCAGCAGAAAACTGCGCCAAGCGGGAGAACCTCTGCTCAATGAGGTAACTTTTGTACCGTACGAATTTGGGCCGAATGGAAAATTCGATTCCATCGAGTATTTGAACCAGCACTTTGGAGACTCTAGTGGTGGGAACGAATTGCCTGCGGCAGTGATCGTTGAGGGCGTCCAAATACAAGCAGGCGTGTATGCGGCTTCTAGCGAATGGCTTCGACAGCTACAAAAGTGGACTAAGGCGAACGGCGTCCTATTGATCGTAGACGAAGTCCAAACTGGCTGTGGCAGAACAGGCGAGTTCTTCTCCTTTGAGAACTCCGGCATCGTCCCTGACATTATCACCGTGGCCAAGTCCATAGGCGGACTCGGTCTACCGATGGCAATGGTATTTCTGCGCAGAGGCATTGATGCTTGGAAGCCGGGGGAACACACCGGAACTTTTAGAGGCAATCAGCTTGCATTTGTCGCCGGCCGGGTTGCCTTGCAGTTCTGGAGGGACGAAGCGTTCCTCCAGCTGGTCAATGACAATGCTGAAACTTTCGCTTCAGCGATGGAGAGCATGTCCAGTAGCACCCAGATTCTGGAAACTCGTTACAAGGGACTGATCGGTGGCATTGATTTTGGTGTCGGCGAGACTGCGAAGGCCCAGGAGTTCCAGAGGAGAGCCCAAGAGGAACACATTATTGTCGAACGGTGCGGGCGAGAAGGTGAAGTCGTCAAGTTGATGCCACCAATCAACACTCCGAATGACGTGCTAATACAAGGGCTAGAGAAGTTGTCACGCCTCATTGGCTAACCGTCGATGCCGGTTCAGATCAGCAGGATCCCTCCTCGGCAGAGAGGAAAGCGACGGGTTCGAAATCTCGAATGTACAAGGATTTTCGAACCCGTCGCATCCAAAAGCACCCATCCAATGAGCGGCTCACATCATTGGCCTTTTCCAGATTCTATTTTCGCCGTGACCATTGGGCGTTGCATGACCCAGCCGGCAGGAAGGTCCCCTCATGCCATACACTGACCGCGCTCTGACCAACTCGGCCCAGGCAGCTGACGCACACGAACTTCCGCAGAGCATTTCGCTGGCAATCTTGTACGCCGTATTCTCCACCCACTCTTCATCTGGATTAGCGGGCAAATTCGACGTCTTGTCTCGACTTCAGGCGTTTAGGACACAGTACCCGGAAGCCGCTCGCGATCTTCGACATCTTAGCCAGATTCCGGAGTTCGAGATAAGGCGAATATTCGGATTCAGCAGAACCAACAGGACTTCAAAAGCAAGAATCGCACTGAAGATCACCGAGAACCTGCTCAACATTCCTCATCCGCAATACGAAGTTGCCGCGACGAACACCTATGACGAATCGCTCAAATACGCCTTCAAACGAGTTCATGGTGTCGGCGATGCAACCTACCTACGCTTTCTTGAATTCTCTAGTAATTCAGAACCGAGGCTAGGCTCCTGATCATCGTATAGGTTTGATCCGGCGACTTTCCATATCCAGTGAACAACGGAGGCTCTCGGGGCAATGGGACAGGCAAGTTCCCGTCATCTGGTGGTATTCAACGCGCTGTTCTTCACCGCACAACGAGTCCTTGGCGGGTTGGCAGACGAAATCGCCGCGCAACTGCACGCTCTGTCAATTAGATAGTTTCACTTGCCGGGCTTCCCTGCCTCTCACCACCAGTGGATCGACAAGCTAGGCTTTCCCTGCGCCCTCGTCGGCAACCACGGTGAAGATATTCGGCTGCACATAGCCGGCCTGCTCGAATGCCTGAAGCACCGCCTTGCTGACCTGCTCCACCTGTTCGCGATGGATCAAGGCAATGGCGCTGCCGCCAAAGCCTCCTCCGGTCATCCTCGCGCCTATCGCCCCGGCACCCAGTGCCGCTTCCACCGCGGCATCGAGTTCTTCGCTGGAGATCTCGTAGTCATCGCGCATGGAGACGTGGGACTGGCACAAAAGCTCGCCGACCGCGTCGAGGTCCCCCTCGCCCAGGACCTTCACGGTCTGCAATACGCGCTGGTTTTCGGTGACAATATGCTTCGCCCGGCGCTTGATCACCGGATCGTCGATCGCTTCAAGGGCATCAACGCTGTCCACATCGCGCAGCGCATCCACCCCCAGGATTTCGCAGGCCTGTTCGCAGCTGCGCCGGCGCGCGGCGTAGCCGCCATCCACATGCGAATGTTCCACCCGTGTGTCAATCACCAGCACGACAGCATCATTTTCGGCCAGCGGCAAGGGCACCGTCTGCGCCTCCATGGAACGGCAATCCAGGAACAGCGCATGCTGCGCGTGGGACATCAACGAGGCGCTCTGGTCCATGATTCCGGTCGGAGCGCCGACAAACTCGTTTTCCGCCCGCTGGGTCAGCTGTGCCATCCGGGTGCGCGTCAGCCCCAGGCTATTCAGGTCGTTGAGGGCAACGATGGTTCCGACTTCCAGCGCATGGGAGGAGGACAGGCCAGAGCCCACCGGAACATCCGAATCCACCAGCAGCTCGAAGCCCGAGAGCTGCACGCCGTCCAGCTCGTTCAGCGCCCACACCACCGCGGCCGGATAGGCGGCCCAGCCGGGAACGGCCTTCGGCACCAGTTCGTCGATGGCAATCGAGGTGACCGGGTTCGAGTCCGCGCCCCCATAGGTGGAAGCGAAGTCCAGGGTGGTGCTATCCGGCTCCAGCTGCGACTTGCGCCGGATGGCGACCAGCGCATTCTTGTCGATGGCAAAGGGCAGGACATAGCCCATGTTGTAGTCGGTGTGCTCGCCGATCAGGTTCACCCGCCCCGGCGCGCGCCAGATGCCTTCGGGGTGGTGCCCGTAGGTCCTGGTGAATCTTTCACGCAGCGCGCTGACGCGGGCCGCGTGGGCCTTGCTGTCGCTGATGCTCACAGGGTGACCTCACGCAATCTTGCTGCCGTGGTTTCGGCGGGAATGTCATTGATGAAAGCCCCCATGGCCGCTTCGGAGCCGGCCAGGAACTTGAGCTTGTCGGCGGCGCGGCGCGGGCTGGTCAGCTGCAGGTGCAGGCGTGAGGCCGCGCGTTCCCTGGTGGCGATCGGAGCCTGATGCCAGGCGGCGATGTACGGGGTCGGGGTCTGGTACAGCGCGTCGAAACGCCGCAGAAGGTCCCGGTACATGACCGCCAGTTCGTCTTTTTCCTCGTCCTGGAGCGCCACGAAATCCGGCACGTGGCGGTGCGGAACCAGATGAGCCTCCAGCGGCCAGCGTGCTGCATAGGGAACGAAGACGGAGAAATGCTCGCTTTGGGCCACCAGGCGCGTGCCTTCGGCCTGCTCGTCTTCGAGGATGTCGCCCATCAGGGTCCGGCCGGTGGCCTCCAGGTGCTTGACGGCTTGGTCGGCCATCTTGCGCGCGGTGGGTGTCAGGTACGGGTAGGCGTAGATCTGGCCGTGGGGGTGGTGCAAGGTGACGCCGATATCCTGCCCGCGGTTTTCGAAGGGGAAGACCTGGGCGATGCCTTCCATGGCGGAGAGCTCTTCGGTGCGCTGGGCCCAGGCCTGGACGACGGTGCGGGCGCGCTCATCATCCAGCGACGCGAAGGATCCTGCATGATCCGGGGTGAAGACCACGACTTCGCAGCGGCCGTAGGCCGGGACGGGCACCTGGCCGGTTGCGGCCGCCGGGGTGTGTCCCAGCGCCGGGCCGAGGGAGGGGAAGCGGTTTTCGAAGACCACCACGTTGAAGTCCTCGGCGGGGATTTCGCTGTGCCGCCCGCCCGTGCTGGGGCACAGCGGGCACTGGTCCTTGGGCGGGAGGTAGGTGCGCGACTGGCGGTGGGCCGCCACCGCGACCCAGTCGCCGGTCAGCCGGTCATAGCGCAGTTCCCCGGGCTCGCCGCGCGGATCCAGGGCCCGGGTGTCGTGCACTTCTTCGGGGACGCTGCCGGAGGCATCGGCGAAGAAGATCGCTTCGCGGCCATCGGCGAGGTGGTGCACCCGGTGGGTTGCTTCATGTGCTGCGTTGCCCTGCGGCATGGCAATGTCTCCAGATACGTCGTTGGTTCAGTGGGGTGGATCAGTCTCGCTGGCTCAGCTGCCCTGGACCGGGCCGATCAGCCAGCTGGCTTGGTGCGTGCCGGCTGGCTCCAGCCGGATCACGTCGTCGCCGGAGTTGAAGGCTCCCGGCGGGCAGGTCATCGGCTCGATGGCCAGGCCGGTGCGGTCCAGCGCCGGATCCTGCTGGTCCGCGGTATGCACCTGCACCCAGCCGCAGGCCTGGTCCCAGATCATCTGCGCACCAATGCCCTGCCCATCGGTGAGGATCGCCCGGGCCAGCTTCCCGCCGTCGAAGTCCAGCGCGGTGTAGGCGTGGTCGATGAAGGTGGTGCCCAGCTGCCTCGGCTCGCGGAAGTCCAGTTCGGTGCCGGCCACGGCCACCACGTCCCTGGGCAGCAGCCGCTGGCCTTCGGTGAGCTGGACCTGCGCGGCGGGCAGGCGCAGTATCCAGTGGTCCACCTTGTCGCCGGGGGCCACCAGGTAGGCGTGCGAGCCCCAGCCGAAGGGCGCCGCTTCGGTTCCGAGGTTGGTGGCGGTGGCGGTAGTGCGCAGCCCCTCGGCTTCCAGCTGGTAGCTGATCACCAGCTCCACTTCGAAGGGGTAGCCCCGGCTCGGGGTGATGGTGGTGCGCAGCTGCGCGGAGTCATCACCGTGCCCGGCGAGGTCGAAATCGGTGTCGACCACCAGCCCGTGCAGGGCGTGGCCCCGATCGGGTTCGGTGATCGGCAGCTGCTGCCGCACCGAGTCCCAGGTGTAGCTGCCGTCGGTGACCCGGTTGGGCCAGGGCGCGAGGATCGCTCCGGAGTAGACCGGGCGGGCCTTGTGCGGGTCGAAGGCCCGCACCAGCGGCCGTCCCTGGTATTCGAGGCTGACCAGGGTGGCGCCGACGGTGGCTAGTTCGGCACGGAAACCGTGGGCGGTGAGGGTGACGATCTGGCCGTTGGCGGCGCTGCGCATGGTTCCTCTTTCTGTGCTGGTGCGGTGCCGGGGATGGGGGCACAGGCTGGGCCCCTCCTCGCACCGGTGCGGAAGGGCCCAGCCAGGCATGACGCGGGTGCGGCCTAGCTGCCGGCGCCTGCGCGGCGCTTGTTGTAGATGTCGAAGGCCACGGCCAGCAGCAGCACGATGCCCTTGACGATCTGCTGGGTGGAAGCGCCCGCGCCCATCAGCTGCATGCCGTTGGAGAGCACCGCCATCACCAGGCCGCCGACGATGGCGCCGGTGACCCGGCCCACGCCGCCGGTGGTCGAGGCGCCGCCGATGAAGCAGGCGGCGATGGCATCGAGCTCGAACATGTTGCCAGCGCCCGGCTGGGCGCCATTGGAACGCGAGGAGAAGACCACGCCGGCGATGCCCGAGAGCAGGCCCATGTTGATGAAGATCCACAGGTTGATCTTCTTGACGTTCACGCCCGAGAGCTTGGCCGCCGAGAGGTTCCCGCCGATGGCATAGACGTGGCGGCCGAAGACGGTGCGGGTGGTCAGCACGTGGTAGCCCAGGATCAGCACGGCAAGGATGATCAGCACGATCGGCATGCCTCGGCTGGTGGCGATCTGCCAAAAGAACCAGAGGATGATGATGGCCGAGATGAGGTTCTTGACCAGGAACATGGCCAGGGATTCAACGCTCTGGCCGTACTTGGCACGGCCGGAACGGTTGCGCCACTGCGAGTAGACCAGGCCAGCCACCGCGATCACGCCGATCACCAGGGTGAAGGTGTCGAAACCGTAGCCGCCCAGCAGGCCGTTGAGGAAGCCGCCGGCGATCTGCCCGTATTCGCCCGGGAAGGGCGAGAGCGATACGTTGTTGAGCACTTCATAGGTCAGCCCGCGGAAGAGCAGCATGCCGGCCAGGGTCACGATGAAGGCCGGAATGCCCACGTAGGCCACCCAGAAGCCCTGCCACAATCCGCAGATCGCGCCCACCGCAATGCCGGCCAGCATGCCAGCCCACCACGGCATGTCGTGTTTGATCACCAGCACCGCGGAGACCGCGCCGGTCAGTGCCACCAGCGAGCCGACCGAGAGGTCGATGTGCCCGGCGACAATCACGATGATCATGCCCAGGGCCAGGATCAGCACGTAGGAGTACTGCAGGACGATGTTGGTGATGTTCGTGGGGCTCAGCAGCAGCCCGTTGGTCAGGATGCTGAAGAGCACCACGATGAGCACGAAGGCAATGTAGATGCCCGAGGTGCGCAAGTTCTTGGTGAAGATATCCTTCAACTCTGTGGTGATGGTCATCGGGTGCTTTCCTTCTCGATGGTCATGAGTTCCATGAGGCGTTCCTGGTTGGCTTCGGCCACCGGCAGTTCGCCGGTCATCCGGCCATAGGCCAGGGTGTAGATGCGGTCGCAGATGCCCAGCAGCTCGGGCAGTTCGGAGGAGATCACCAGGACCGCCTTGCCGGCCGCGGCCAGCTCGTTGATGATCGTGTAGATCTCGTATTTGGCGCCCACGTCGATGCCGCGGGTCGGTTCGTCGAGGATCAGCAGCTCGGGGGCCGTGTGCAGCCACTTGCCCAGCACGACTTTCTGCTGATTGCCGCCGGAGAGGTTGCCGACCTTCGCCATCACGTTGGGGGTCTTGATGCGCATGGACTTGCGGTAGTGCTCGGCGATCTGGATTTCGCGGTGCGAGTTCACGAAGCCGTTGGAGGAGATCTTCCCCAGCCCGGCCGCGGTGGTGTTCACCCGGATATCCTCGATCAAATTCAGCCCGAACTTCTTGCGGTCCTCGGAGACGTAGGCGATCCCGGCCTTGATGGCCTTGCCCACGGTGGAGGTATCGACCTCCTTGCCGTCCATCAGCACGCTGCCGGTGATGTTCCGGCCGTAGCTGTGCCCGAACACGCTCATGGCCAGCTCGGTGCGGCCGGCACCCATCAGCCCTGCGATGCCGACGATTTCGCCGGCGCGCACGGTCAAGGATGCCTTGTCCACCACGGTGCGCTCCTGCTGGATGGGGTGCTGCACGGACCAGTCGCGGATCTCGAAGACCACGTCGCCGATCTCCGGTTCGCGCTGCGGGTAGCGGGAGGAGAGTTCGCGGCCGACCATGCCGCGGATGATGCGGTTCTGGTTGGAGGCCGGATCGGCCATATCCAGGGCTTCAATGGACTGGCCATCGCGGATGATGGTGGTGGTGTTGGCGATATCCTCGATCTCGCCGAGCTTGTGCGAGATGATGATCGAGGTGATGCCCTGATCGCGCAGTTCGCGCAGCAGGTTCAGCAGGTGCTCGGAGTCATCGTCGTTCAGCGCCGCGGTGGGTTCGTCCAGGATCAGCAGCTTCACGTTCTTGCTCAGCGCCTTGGCGATCTCGACCAGCTGCTGCTTGCCGACGCCCAACTGGCCCACCGGGGTGACCGGCAGTTCGCTCAAGCCGACACGGGCCAGCAGCTGCGCGGCGCGGTGGTTGGTTTCGTTCCAGTCGATGAAGCCGCTGCGCGCGGTTTCGTTGCCGAGGAAGATGTTCTCGGCCACCGACAGATAGGGCACCAAGGCGAGCTCCTGGTGGATGATCACGATGCCCTGGGCCTCGGAATCCTTGATGTTCGAGGCCTTGAGTTCTTCGCCCTCGAAGATGATCTTGCCTTCGTAGCTGCCGTGCGGGTAGACCCCGGACAGCACCTTCATGAGGGTGGATTTGCCGGCGCCGTTTTCGCCGCAGATGGCGTGGATTTCGCCCTTGCGGACCGAAAGGTTGACGCCGTCCAGCGCCTTGACCCCGGGGAAAGTCTTGGTGATCTCCTGCATTTGCAGGATGGTGGTGTCCATAGTGCAGACGTCCTTGGTGTGTGCGGTGAGCACCCCTGCCCGCCGCTGGCCGCACCATCGTGATGCTGCGGCCAGCGTGGGGCACAAGAGGCTACTTGCTCTGGCCGGCCTTTACTTCTTCTGCCGTGTAGTACTCGGAGTCAACGAGCAGGGACTGGATGTTGTCCTTGATGACGATGTCCGAATCCAGCAGGAAGGATGGGACGACCTTCTTGCCGTTGTCGTAGGTCTCGGTGTCGTTGGCTTCTGGTTCGCCGCCGCCGGCGTAGGCCTTGACCGCTTCCACGGCCTGGGTTGCCAGCTTGCGGGTGTCCTTGAAGATGGTGGAGTACTGGACTCCGTCATCGATCAGCTTGACCGAGGCGATTTCGGCGTCCTGGCCGGTGACTACCGGCAGGCCGGCCTTCATCGACTTGCCGTAGCCGGCGTTGGACAGCGCGGTGATCACGCCGCGGGAGATGCCGTCAAACGGCGAGAGGATGCCATCGATCTTGGTCTTGCCGCCGGCGTAGTTGGCGGTGATCAGGTCCTCCATGCGCGACTGGGCTTCTTCCTGGCTCCAGCGCAGGGTTGCCGCCTGCTCGATGTCGGTCTGCCCGGACTTGACCACGAGGGTCTTGTCATCGAGGAATGGCTTGAGCGTGTCCATGGCGCCCTTCCAGAAGAAGTGCGCGTTGTTGTCATCGATGGATCCGGCGAAGAGCTCGATATTCAGCGGGCCCTTCTTGTCGGTCTTGTTGCCCTGGGCATCCAGCAGGCCCAGGCCGGTCAGCAGCGAGGTGGCCTGCTGCACGCCGACGTTGTAGTTGTCGAAGGTGACGTAGAAGTCGACGTTCTCGGTGCCGTTGATCAGGCGGTCGTAGGAGATGATCGGGATGCCGGCATCCGCAGCGGCCTGCAGCTGGGTGGACAGCGCGGTGCCGTCGATGGATGCCACCACCAGGATGTCGTCGCCCTTGGTAATCATCTGGTCGATCTGCTGCTGCTGGGTGGGGATGTCGTCGTTGGCGAACTGCAGGTCGACGCTGTAGCCGGCCTCTTCCAGCTGGGACTTGACGGCATCGCCGTCGGCGATCCAGCGTTCCGAGGTTTCGGTCGGCATTGCCACGCCGACCTGGATGTCTTCCGGCGCCTTTGATTCGCCGTCGCCAGCGCCTGCGCCGCCACCTGCGCCGCTGCCACCGCAGGCTGCCAGCGCGGTAACCAATGCGAGGGAACCTACAGTTGCCGCGGCCTTGCGGGTCCAGTTATTCCATGCCATCTTTTCCTCCTTGAAAATGTGCCACACTCTGCGAGTGAGACTGGGCTCACACCATGTTAGCGCTAACATACCGGTTGCGCTACCCCTGGGCAGTCAATAAATTAAGATTCCTTACTCGTCACGCCGGCGAAGGGCCGGGATTGGCCTGCGCCAGCGCGAAAAACCGCGGGACAACGGCTAGGAACTAGAAACCCTGAGCCAGCCGGTAGTAGCTCTGGTTCACGCGGATCTGCTGGGCGAAGTTCCGGCGCGTGGTTTCCTCATCAATCACCAGCAATTCGGTCCCGGCGATCTCGGCGAAGATTTCAAAAGCCTCGATGCCTGCCGCGGTGGACATCACCGTATGGTGCGCGCCGCCTGCGGCCAGCCAGGATTCGGCCGACACGTTGAAGTTCGGCCGGGGGCTCCACACCGCGCGGGCTACCGGCAGGTGCGGCAGATCAGCAGGCGGGGTGACGACGTCGACCACGTTGGCGGTCAGGCGGAAACGCTCGCGCATATCGGCCATGGAGACCACGACGGCGCCTTCGGTGGCATCGGCGTTGAAGACCATGCGCACCGGATCCTCGCGGCCGCCGATGCCCAGCGGGTGGATCTCCACCCGTGGCTTGGTGGTGGTCAGCGACGGGCAGACCTCCAGCATGTGGGCGCCGAGGATCAGCTCCTGGCCCTCGGTCAGATCGTAGGTATAGTCCTCCATCAGCGAGGCGCCGCCCGGCAGCCCCTCGCCCATGACCTTGGCCGCGCGCACCAGCACCGCGGTCTTCCAGTCGCCTTCGGCGCCAAAGCCGTACCCCTTGCCCATCAGCCGCTGCACGGCCAGGCCCGGAAGCTGCCTGAGTCCGCCGAGATCCTCGAAGTTGGTGGTGAAGGCCATGGCGTTCGCCTGGCCCAGGAAAGCTTCCAAGGCGATTTCCTGGCGGGCCGCATAGCGCAGCGACTCATGGCGAGCACCGCCGGCGCGCAATTCATCCACCACATCGTAGTCGCGCTCGTACTCGGCAACGAGGGCGTCGATGTCGGCCTCCGCGACCGCTTCCACGGCCTCGACCAGGTCATTGACGGCCCAGGTGTTCACCGAAACGCCAAAGCGGATCTCCGCCTCGGTCTTGTCTCCCTCGGTGACTGCGACGTTGCGCATGTTGTCCCCGAAGCGGACCAGGTTCAGGTCCTGCACGGCGTTGAAGCCGGCGGCGCCACGGATCCAGGTGCCCACGCGGCGGGCCACCGCAGGGTTGGAGACGTGGCCCACCACGGTGGTGCGGGCCGCGCCGAGCCGGGTGGCCAGGTAGGCGTATTCGCGGTCGCCATGGGCGGCCTGGTTCAGGTTCATGAAGTCGAAGTCGATGGAATCCCAGGGCAGTTCGACGTTGGCCTGGGTGTGCAGGTGCAGCAGCGGCTTCCGCAGGGCCTTGAGGCCGTTGATCCACATCTTGGCCGGGCTGAAGGTGTGCATCCAGGTGATGACACCGAGCACCTTGTCATCCGAATTCGCTTCCAGCATGGCGCGGCGGATGGAGTCCGAATCCTTGAGCACCGGCTTCCAGACGATCTTGGCTGGGACGTCGGCGGAGGCGTCCAGGGTCTGGGCTACCTCGGTGGACTGCTCGGCCACCTGGCGCAGGGTCTGGTCGCCGTAGAGGTCCTGGCTTCCGGTGAAGAACCAGATTTCTTTGTCGTGATATGCCTTGGCCATGATGTCCTTACTGTCCGTAAACGTTCTGGTAGCGCTCGTAGAGCGAGTCGATCTTCGCGGGGTCGATGGGCTGCGGATCCCCGAGCTGCTGCGCGATATGCACCGTGCGGGCCACTTCCTCGCACATCACCGCGGCCTTGACGGCGGCGCGGGCATCCTTGCCGATGGTGAAGGGGCCATGGTTGGCCATGAGCACCGCCGGGCTGCGGGATTCGCGCAGCGTGGCGACGATGCCGCGGCCGATGGAGTCATCGCCGATGATTGCAAAAGGGCCGATGGGGATCGGTCCGCCGAACTCATCGGCCATCATGGTCAGCACGCAGGGGATGTCCTCGCCACGGGCCGCCCACGCGGTGGCATAGGTGGAGTGGGTATGCACCACGCCGCCGACGTCCGGCATGTGCTCGTAGGTGTACGCATGCGCCGCGGTATCCGAGGAGGGCGCATGGTCGCCGTCCAGCAGCTGGCCATCAAGGGTGCACACCACCATGGATTCCGGGGTCAAGTCATCATAGGAGACCCCCGATGGCTTGATCACGAAGAGGTCCTGGCTGCCATCGGCCACCTCGGGGTGGCGCACCCGCTGGGAGACGTTGCCTGCGGTCCAGACCACCAGTTCGTAGCGCGGAAGCTCGGCGTGCAGGTCGGCAACTGCTTGGCGGGCCCGTTGGACTTCATCGCGCATGGATTGCGGATAGCTCTCCAAGGCTCGTTGTTGATTCATCGGTTTCTCTTTTCGTCCAGAACTGTGTGCAATGCCTAGATGGCGGTGATGGCCGTGCGCTGGATGGCCAGGCCGGCCTCGTAGGTTTCCAGGTAGGCTTCGAAGCCGGCGCGATCATCGTCCAGCGGCTCGGCGAGATTCAACGCGGCGCCAGCGAACACCTCGGAGTCAAGGAATTCGGGCAGGGACTGCGCCAGCCCGTCGAGGACCCGGCGGCGGTAGGCCGCGAGGACTGCAATGCCCCAGGCTCCCCCGTGCCCGGCGCTGTCGCCGACCAGGACCGGGGTGTTGATCGCGGCTGCCAGCAAGCGCTGGGCCACCCCGGCGGTGCGGAAGATGCCGCCATGGGCAAACATCTGCTTGACCTCGACACCTTCAGCAGCCAATACCCGCAGCCCGAGGCTCAGGGTGGCGAACATTGCGTATACCTGGACGCGCATGAGGTTGGCCAGGTTCAGCGTGGAGTCCGGGGTGCGCAGGATCGCGGGGCGGCCTTCGGCCAGATCCGCGACTGGCTCGCCTGAGAGGTTGTTGTAGGCCAGAAGCCCGGCGCCGTCGGCGGCACCGTCCAGCGCCGCTCGCAGCAGGGTTTCGAAGACCGCATTGCCATCGGCCTCGCTGCCCAGCGCTTGGGCGAACTGCCCGAAAACCTGGGCCCAGGCGGCGAATTCGCTGGCCCCGTTATTGCAGTGGACCATGGCTACCGGGTGGCCATCGGGCGTGGTGACCACATCGATTTCGTGGTGCACTTCCCTCAGCGGGGCATCGAGGACCACCATGGCGAAAATGGAGGTGCCGGCGGAGATGTTGCCGGTGCGCTGGGCTACCGAATTGGTGGCTACCATGCCGGTTCCGGCGTCGCCTTCAGGCGGGCACATCGGGCTGCCGTGCTGAAGCTGGCCGGTGGGATCCAGCAGCAAGGATCCGGCTTCGCTCAGCGTTCCGGCATCGGCGCCGGCAGGCAGTGCCGCTGGCAGCAACGCGGAAAGTCCGGTGGTGGCTCCATGCTTGGCAGCCACTGCGTCGAAAGCCGAGAGCATCCGGGCATCGTAGCTGCCGGTGGCCGAATCGATGGGGAACATACCGGCGGCATCGCCGACACCGAGCACGAAATTGCCGGTGAGAAGTTCATGGACAAAGCCGGCCAGGGTGTTCAGCTTAGACACTTGCGAGACGTGCTCTTCGCCATTGAGCAGAGCTTGGAAGTAGTGCGCTACGGACCAGCGCTGGGGGATGTTGAAGTCCAATGCTTCGCTGAGCTCGGCGGCAGCCTGCGCGGTGGAGGTGTTGCGCCAGGTGCGGAAGGGCACCAGCAGCTCGCCGGCGGCATCGAAGGCCAGATAGCCGTGCATCATTGCGGAGATGCCGATGGAGCCTAGCCGTGTTGGGCGGGCACCGTGGCGTTCTTGGGCATCGGCAAGCACCTGGGCCATGCAGTCCTGCAGGCCGGCGATGATCGCTTCACGGGAGTAGGTCCAGTTCTTGTCCTCGTACTGGTTTTCCCAGGCATGGCTGCCGCTGGCCAGCTGTTGATGGTCCGGGCCAATCAGGCTGGCTTTGATATTCGTTGAACCGAATTCGATGCCCAGCACGGCATGACCGCTGGTGATGATCTCGCGGGCTGTTGGCCCGTTGAGCTGTGTTGCCATGAATTCTCCGTTCGCACAGCTCGGTGAGCAGCGCCATTGCCATCGTTATCCACCAAGCGTCTGGGAAAAATACGCTGAGCGGAACAAAACCTCGATGCAATGTTAGCGCTAACATTTTGTGATTGGCAACACCGCATTTCACTGAGCTGGCTTCGAGGCGGTCTTTAGCGGGACTTTGGCGGCGCGGTGCTTGCCCGGATGACCAGCGTTGGAGCAATCACCTTCGGCGCCTTGTCCGTCGCTGCCCCATCCAGCAATTCGGTGAGCGCCGCATGGCCAACATCGCGGAACGGTTGGCGCACTGTGGTCAGCGAAGGGATCAGGAAATTCGAGATCTGCAGGTCATCAAAGCCAATGACCGAAACGTCGTTGGGCACGTTCAATCCGGCTTCCCAGAAGGCGCGCAAGACGCCGGTGGCCAGGTAGTCATTCGCCGCGAATACCGCCGTGACCTCGCCCGCACGCACCGAGGCCACCAAGCGCTGGCCCGCCTCGTAGCCGCTCTGGGCTTGCCAGGATTCAGCCGGCACCTCAATGATCGGGGCGTTCGCCTCGGACATTCTTTCCTGCCAGCCGATTTGGCGCTCGGTGGCATCGAACCAACCGGTCGGCCCGGAAACATGCGCGATGGCGCGATGCCCCAGGGCTAGAAGATGACCGGTAGCCAAGCGTGCACCTTCGCGCTGATCGACATAGACGTAGTGAGCCGGATCCGCGGATGGAACCTCGGTGCGCGCGGCCACCACGACCACCGGAATCGCGAGCGCCGCGTCATCCAGGGCATCGATGACCTTCTCGAAAGGGGCCACCATCACCAATCCGTCGACCCCCTGATCCACGAGGTGGCTCAGCGCCTCGCTCGCGCTGTGCGCGTCGTAGCGATCCAGGGCGGTGACAGTCACGAAATATCCTTGAGCGCGGGCCGCAGCCTCGATGGCGAGCACGGTGGATTGCGGTCCGAAGAATTCGCTGCCGACGGTCAAGATGCCGATGGTGCTGGAGTGCGAGGTGGCCAGCGTACGGGCTGCTCGATTGCGGCGGTAGCCAAGCTGACGGATCGCTTCCATCACCTGGTCGCGGGTTCCGGCCCGGACATTCGGATGATCATTCAGCACACGGGAGACCGTCTGATGAGACACCCCTGCCATGGCCGCCACATCCGCCATCGACGGGGGTCGGTTTCCTGGGCGCCCTTCTCCGGGCTGAGCAATGTTCACAACGGTCATTATTGCAAAGACCCGCGTTTTGACTACTGTCAGGTAGGATGCAGCGGCGTCCAAACGCCCGCAGTGATCGCATATGCAATTTAATGCATATGTTTATTTAGGCGAGATTCCCCGCCAGATGGCGGGGTTTCCCCCGAGCTTGCCGAACGCCAGGGCTTCAGAAAATCTTGGCTCTCAAATCGTGGCCAAAAGACGATATTGGCAGGCTCGGACACGCCCACTGCTCATCGCGCACGGTAAATCGATCCGCTCGTGACATCCTCTTCCAATGCCTCAAGGGTCCGCCCGCTGGTTTCTGGAACCTGGGTAGCGACGAAATACAGCGCCACCGCGCCAACGCCGGCAAAGATGAAGAAGGAACCGGTGATTCCCACGCCTGTGACCAACGTCGGGAAGATGAGCGTCAGCACGCCATTGGTCCCCCAGCCGAAGAAGACCGAGATGCCGATGCACAGGCCACGCATATGCAGAGGGAAGATCTCAGCAAGCCAAACCCAGACCGCCACGCTCAGGAAAGTCTGCATCGAGGCAACGAAGGCCACCACGAGGATCAGGATGATGACCGGGCGCAGCGCACTTCCTGCCGGCACCAGCATGCTGGCAAAAGCCACCAGCAAATGGCAAATAGTGGTCAGCGACAGCCCGATCATGAAGGTCGTCCGGCGATCAAGGCGGGCCATATTGCGCAGGCCGATGATGCCGCCAATGACGGCAACAACGCCGAAAGCGATATTGGCCAGGACCGCCTGCTGCGCGGTCATGCCTGCCTCTTCCAGCACCCGCGTTCCGTAGTACATGATCGAGTTGATCCCGGTCAGCTGCTGCATGGTCGCCACACCGATGCCCACGAAAACAATGCGCAAGAGCCATTTGTTCTTCAGTACCGCCTTGACGCCGACGGGCTTGTTCTTCAGCTGTTCTTTTTCGGCCATGGCTTGGATTTCGCGCACTTCGGCGAGCGCACGATCAGCAGAACGAACGGTTTCGAGAACTCCAAGCGCCTTCTGGTAATGCCCCTTCTCCACCAGCCAACGCGGAGATTCGGGCATGCGAAGCATCCCGAAGAACAGAACCAGGGCTGGCAAGGCGCAGATGGAGAACATGATGCGCCAGACGCCGTCCATGCTTCCGCCAAGCCAGGCGCCCAGGATCGCGTTCAGGACGAAGGCCGCCAACTGGCCGGCCACGATGGCCATTTCGTTGCGGCCGGTAATGGAACCGCGAATCTCATGGGGAGCCAGTTCGGCGAGGTACACCGGCACGACGGTGGAGGCCCCTCCCACCGCCACACCAAGCATGATGCGGCCGGCAACCAGTACGCCGAACCCCATCGGGGAGAAGGTTCCCGGCTCTGGACCATCGGGCGAGAAAACCACGAATAGCGTTCCCCCGAAGAACAGGACCGCCAGGGCGACGATGGTTTTGCGCCGGCCCCATGAATCGGCGATCTTCCCGGACACGAGCGCCCCGACCGCGGCGGCGAAGACCAGCGAGCTGATCACCACGCCCACCTGCAGGAGGTCCAGGCCAAGCTCCGCGGCCATCGGTCCTTCGGCGCCATTGGCAACCCCGGTGTCATATCCAAAGAGCAGTCCGCCGAAGCAGGCGACAATCGAGATCAAACCCAGGCGTTTGGAATGCGGACCTGAAGTCAGTGAGGGCAAACTCGATGCGGACGCAAGATTTTGCGCGCTGGACATACAACTCCTTCGGATGGCCCGGGCGAAGGTGTTGGCCGGATCCTCAGCGGTCCAGTCATTTTCACTCGGTGCAACAAGGGCGAGAAGGATTGGCCTTGACCTTGATCGACGGCCGGCTTTCCCGGCCTCGCCCAACCCTAATAGTTTCATCGAACGCAGGCCCGTCCAAACCCAGCGCTCTGTCGATGATTGCTGGAGGGTGCTGTTATGCGGTTTGCGCTTCAGGGGCACCGGAGTGGGGATCTAGCCGTGCTGGGCACCGGGCACACCCCGGCCCAGCAGATCCTCATTCGAGGGATCCATCTGGCATTCCATGCATCAACTCAATTTGCGCAAAAGATTGGCCGTCGGAGTCTTTCCTTCTATTGGGATCCTGCTCTAGAATCTAATAAGCATTTGTACTGACAACTGTACATATGAAACTTACATATCCACCGCCGTAGTCAAGGAGGACCCATGGCAAAACTCTCCATGAATGTCACGACCAGTTTTTATGGAAACGTCGCCACCGATATCGCCACCGCCAAGTCGGCCGGATTCGGCGGCATCGAATTGCAGAGCCCAAAGCTGTATCGGTACCTCGATGCCGGGTACTCGGTCAACACGCTTCCTGACATGCTCGCAGGCCTGGAAGTAACGGGCATCGGCGCGGTCCTTGATCTTGAACGCCAGGGCGCCGCGCGCGATGACATGCTCCAAGAAGTCAGGCGCATGGCCGAAATCGCTACCGTGGTCGGGGCTCCGATTCTGCAAATGTGCACCGGTCCGGTGGACTGGAATGTCGTCAAGGATTTCAAGAGCGGCCAGCTGCCCGATTCCGACCCCCGCTATCGCGGCACGCTCGGCCTGCCTGAGCCGGAGGCATTGGCGATTGCGGCCAGCAATGTCGCGGCCGCGGCCGACATCGCCGCGGACCACGGCCTGGAAATCTATCTGGAGCCACTGGCCTGGTCCAACATCAATCGCTGCCGCCACGCGTTGGAAATCATCGAGCGCAGCGGGCGGGAGAATGTCGGCATCGCGCTGGACACCTGGCATTTCTGGACGGTGGGCGACACGCTGGAAGAAGTTGCCGCCTTGCCCAAGGAGCTCATCAAGGCCGCGCACATCTCGGACGGCCTCGACCTGGACCGCGACCGGGATGTTCCGGCCCAGGACGAGCATCGCAATGTCGTGATTGGGGGTGGCGCCATTCCATTGCAGCAGTGGGTGGATGCCATCAAGTCCACCGGCTACGACGGCTGGTGGGTTTCCGAGATGTTCTCCGACCGGGCCAATGAACACGACTTCCACAAGGTCGCGAGCACCATGCGCAACCTGCTCGACATCATGATCTCCTAATCGGCACCTACTTCTCATAAGGACCACATACCATGCAACGATTCGCCCTGATTGGCGCAGGCTTCATCGGCTCCGTCCACGCGCAGAACCTGGCATCCCACCCCGATGTGGATTTCCGCCTGGTCTACGACATCGATGTCCAGCGGGCTTCGGCCCTGGCTGCCCAGCACGGCGCCAAGGCCGCAGCTTCGCTCGACGACATCTTCAACAACGATCAGCTCGACGCGGTCTTCATCGCCTCATCCACAGATTCACACGCCCAGAACCTTCGGCTCGCGGCCGACGCCGGGTTGGCGGCCCTGGTTGAAAAACCCATCGACCTCGACCTCGAGACCGCCAAATCGACGGTGGCCTACGTGGAACGCTCCGGCATCAAGGCCATGGTGAATTTCAATCGCCGGTTCGATTCGGCCCACGCCGAGCTCAGGGACCTGGTTCGCCAAGGCTCGATCGGTTCCCTGGCGCTGCTGCAATTGACCTCCCGCGGGCCCGCCCTGCCCCCGGTGGACTACCTCAAGAGCTCCGGCGGCCAGTTCCGCGACCAGGCCGTGCATTTCTACGATTTGGCAACCTGGATCGCCGGAGTGGATCCGGTCCAGATCCATGCCTTCGGCTCAGCCCTCGCGGCCCCGGAAATCGCAGAATTCGGCGATGTCGATACCTCGATCAGCTCCTTGCTCTTTCCCGATGGGGCCCTGGCGCAGATCGACTGCGTGCGGCACACCGGCTACGGCTATGACGAACGCATCGAAGCCTTGGGCTCGGAGGGACTGGCGGAATCAGAGCGCCAGCGCTCGGGCCATGTCACGCTCGTGCGCAAGGAGCATGCCCGGTCCCACGGCCTGCACGGAAACTGGTTCGACCGGGTCAAGCCGACCTACGCCGCGAGCCTCAGCGCCTTCGTCAAGGCCCTGGAGGAGGACCTGGACTCCCCCATCACGCTGCGCGAGGGCCTGAAGTCCCAGGCCATTGCCCAGGCCGCGGTGCGCTCGCTCTCCTCGGGCCACAGCGAGGCTATCGACTACTCCCTGTAGCCCCAGGAGCCGGTCCCGCCGGGTCGAGCTCGATCGCGAGCTTGACCCCGGCGGGGCCCTTTCCAGGTTGCGCCCTGCGCGGCTTAGCGGATCCCTTCTTGAGCGAATTCCAGGACGGCCTCGCCATTTGCCGAGTCGACAATGGCCGGGCCGGTCAGGATGTCCTTTCCACCGCCGATCTCGAATCCGCCACGGTGGTTCTGCCAGAGGGCGTCCACAGCCATGTAGCCTTGCAGCCACGGCTGCTGGTCCACGCTGAACAGGATCTTGCGATCCACGATCGCCTGGGCAAGTTCGGCATTCAGATCGAAGGACGCGATAACGGCGCCGCTGCCCGTCTCCGACGTCGATGCGGCAGCGGTCAGCGCTATGGGTGCGTCGAGTGCCACCACTGCGTCGGCTTGCTGCGAAGTTTGCAGCTTGGCCGTGATGGTGGAGGCGACTTGGGTCATGTCCGAGCCCTGGACATAGAGGTTCTCCGTCGCGGGAATCACCTTTTTCACGCCTTCACATCTGGCTTCCAGGCCCACGTTTCCTTGCTCGTGGATCACGCAGATCGGCGAGGCTTTGCCTTCCGCCTTGAGCCGCTCACCGACGGCCTCTCCCGCCAGTTTCTCGTCACTGCCGAAATGGGCAAAGGCTCCCATCGCCGCAGATACTTCGCCTCCCGAATTGATCGACACAATAGGGATGCCAGCTTCCTCGGCCTTCGCCAGGACATCCTTCAGCGCGCCGGGTTTCGCCAGGGTCACAATAATCCCGTCAACGCCCTGAACCACGTACTGCTCAATAAGCTGGGCCTGCCTCCCGCCCTCCGGATCCGAACTGTAGATCAACTCGACGTTGTCCTTGGTTGCGGCTTCTTGGGCACCTCGCCGGATGGTATCCCAGAATGTGTTCCCCGGCGCCCCATGGGTGATCATGGCTAGCTTGATGCGATCCGTGGTGGCAACTTGTCCCATTGGCGCATCGTCTTCTGCCACCTGGCGGCCGCCGTGTGCTGAGCATCCGGCCAGGAGCAGCGCCCCGGCGAGCACCAATCCAGCAATATGCGAACCTTTCGATTCAATCCAACGCAACATGTCCTCCATCAATTCAGTACCAGCCATCTAACGCTACCAAGTCCTGTGCACCTGCCGAGCCTGGCACCGATGCCATTGCCCTACGGCATCCATCACGTTCATCGTCCGCTCAGCGGCAGTGCCGTTCGGGTGGAAAGTGCGTCGTCGATTGAAGATGCCAGCAGGGTTATCACCAACGATATGTAGCCCGCCCGAATTGAATCGACAGTGATGCCGCCAGAATCACCGGGCAACGCCACACCCTATGGCTTCGATACCACATGGGCGGCCCGGCCGGGCCGCATCACCCTTGGCTGCCGTCGGGAGCTGGGCCCGTTCATGGCGCAAGTGGCCCGAAGGGCTGGCCGCTACGCAAGAGTCCCCCGGGACACGGCAGTGATGCATCGTGTCCCGGGGGATCAAGCCGGCAAGCCGGTGCGCAGGCTACTTCGCTGCCGCGCCCGCCTCGGCTTCTGCCAGTTCCTCGGCGTGGCCGCCGAGCTGCTCCAGCTCGTGGGCCAGCTCGGCCAATTCGGCACCACCGGCCATCTGCGCGGTCAGCTCTTCTACGGTGATTTCCGCCTTGGAGTAATACCCGATGGAACGGCCCCGTTTGAGCAGCAGGAACGAGTCGCCCACCGGATAGGCATGGTGCGGGTTGTGCGTAATGAAGATGACGCCCAGCCCGCGGTCGCGCGCCTGCAGGATGTAGCGCAGCACCACGCCGGACTGCTTGACGCCCAAGGCCGCCGTGGGCTCATCGAGGATCAGGACCTTGGCGCCGAAGTACACGGCACGGGCGATGGCCACGCACTGGCGTTCGCCACCGGAGAGCTGGCCGATGGGCTGCTCCACGTCGCGAAGGTCGATCCCCATGTCGGAGAGCTCCTGCTTGGTGATGTCCTTCATCTTCTGCACGTCGAGCTTCTTGAACGGCCCCACACCGGTGGTCAGTTCCGAGCCGAGGAAGAAGTTGCGCCAGATCGGCATCAGCGGCACAACCGCCAAGTCCTGGTAGACGGCGGCGATGCCGGCATCCAGGGCGACGCGGGGGCTCTTGAGCTTGATCGCGGAGCCATGCAGCGTGAATTCCCCTTCATCATGCTGGTGCAGGCCGGCGATGATCTTGATGAGCGTGGACTTGCCGGCACCATTGTCTCCGAGCACGCAGGTCACCTTGCCCGGATCGACCACCATATCCACTCCGCGCAGCGCGATGATGCTTCCGTAGTGCTTGCCAACGCCCTTGAGGGTGAGCAGGTTATCGCTGGTCTTCGGCTCGAGCTGGTCCAGCAGCTCTGCGGCCTTCTTGTTCTTACGAGTATTCATGATCTTGTCCTTGGCTTCCTATTTGCTGGATTCCGCGCGCTTTTTCACCACGATGTTGACCACCGTCGCCAAGAGCAGCATCAGGCCCAGGAAGAACTTGAACCAGTCCGGGTTCCATTCGGCGTACACAATGCCCTTGTTGGCCATGCCGAAGATGAAGGCGCCGATGGCACCGCCAATGGCGGAACCGTAGCCGCCGGTGAGCAGGCAGCCACCGATCACGGCAGCGATGATGTAGAGGAACTCATTGCCGATGCCTTCGCCGGACTGCACCGAATCAAAGGCGAACAGGTTGTGCATTCCCAGCACCCACCCGCACAATCCGACTGCCATGAACAGGCCGATCTTCGTGCGGACCACCGGAACGCCCACCGCACGGGCTGCTTTTTCATCGCCGCCGATGGCGAAGATCCAGTTGCCGATCTTGGTGCGCAGCAGGACCCACGAGGCGATGACCACCATGGCGAGCCAGATGAAGACGGTGACCTTCACATCGATGCCCCCGATGTTCACCGACGATGCGAACACCGCTTTGGCGCTTTGGAATCCGTCCATGTTGGCGATGGACGGCGAAGACACCGAACCGCCGATGGCACGGGTCAAGCCCAGGTTCAGGCCGGTGAGCATCAGGAAGCTGGCCAGCGTCACGATGAAGGAGGGCAGCTTGGTCTTGATCAGGATGATGCCGTTGATGAAGCCGATGAGCAGGGAAACGACGAGCGCCAGCACGACGCCGACCCAGACGTTCAGTCCGAAGTACCAGGAGATCAACGATGCGCTCAGCGCCGAGGAGATCACCGCGACGCCGGTGGACAGGTCGAATTCCCCGCCGATCATGAGCAGTGAGACGCCGACCGCCATGATCCCGATGGTCGAAGCGCCGTAGAGGACGGTGGCCAGCGAAGCCGGAGCCAAGAAGACCGGAGCGACGATGGCAAAGAAAATGAACAGTGCCACTGCGCCAACAAGGGCACCGATTTCCGGTCGTCCGAGCAGAACGGACAGCGTGCTTTTCTTCCCGACGCGCTCATCGTGCACTGTGGCGGTTTTCTTATGCGAGGGTGAAGCTGTTAATGATGACATGAGTTTTCCTCCGTGTCCTGGCTGCGCCCCGCAGCCCGTCAATGCCTGCAGGGCGCGCGCCGAGGGACGTGGCTAGCGGACGCCTTCTTCTGCGAAACTGGTGATTTTCTCTGCTACGGCTTTGTCGACGATAGCAGGACCGGTCAAGGTTGCCTGTCCGCCACCGATGGTGAAGCCGCCACGATGGTTCTGCCACAACGCATCCACTGCCATATATCCCTGCAACCAGGGCTGCTGGTCGACGGTGAACAGCACGTTGCCATCGGTGATTTCCTGGACCAGCTGCGAGTTCATGTCGAAGGAAGCAACTTCGACCTTCGAATTGGCGGTTTCCTTCGCTTTGAGCAGGGTCATGGTGAATGGTGCACCCAGGCCGATAATGGCATCGGCCTGCTTGTCAGCCTGGAGCTTAGCGGTAGCGGTGGATTCCACCTGCGTCATGTCGGTGCCCTGAACGTAGAGCACTTCGGTTCCCGGGATCACTTTCTTGACACCGGCGCAGCGTGCTTCAAGGCCCACATGCCCTTGTTCCTGGATGACGCAGATCGGCTTCTTGAGCCCGGCTTCCTTCAGCTTTTCGCCTGCGGCTTCTCCCGCCAGCTGCTCATTGGAACCAAAGTGTGCAAACACCCCGAGATCCTTGAAGCGCTCTTCGCCGGCATTCAGGCTCACGATGGGAATCCCCGCATCGGTGGCTTTTTTCAGTGCGCCTTTCATGGCATCGGGCTTGGCCAGGGTCACGGCGATGCCATCGACTCCTTGGTCGATCGCCTGCTCGATCAGCTGGGATTGACGTCCGCCATCCGGGTCGCTGAGGTACTGAAGCTCCACATTATCCTTGGCCGCAGCTTCCTCGGCCCCCTTGCGGAGAATGTCCCAGAAAGTATCGCCCGGTGCGGCGTGGGTGATGACGGCGATATTGATTCGGTCCGTGCTCGCCACTGCCCCGCCTCCCGCGTTGCCCTCGGGTTCCGGGGCACGCCCTCCGCCGGAGGAACAGGCTGCCAACCCCAAAGCGGGAACGATAGCGAGTGTTACTGCGAGTTTGCGCCAAGATGGCTTTCCCATTGTTGTTTCCCCTTCAGGAATCCGCCGGCTCACCCCAATAATCCCCGGGAGCGGGCCGTCTAATCAAAATCCCGTGATGTGAATCACAAGTTGTCTAAAGTGTGCGACACGAATGGCGATCCGTCAACAGTTTGTAAAGACATAAGGATGTGAAGACCAAAAGAATGTCATTCCACTAGAGGGGCACCAATGGCTGGCTCGTCTGGAAAGTGCGCATTCCCCGCGGATGAAGAGCGCACTACCAGTCGCGGCGAAATTGTTAGTTGACGTGCATATTTACCCTCCGGGTTGCGCATCAGCTGAAGCAGCAGGCGCGCACTGCTGCGGCCGAGATCCTGGAAATCGGAATCAACGCTGGTGAGGGAAATCCGTTTTAAAGATGACAAGGAAATATTGTCGTAGCCTGTCACCGCGGCGCTCGCCCCAGCCTCATCCAGTGCCTGGATTGCGCCAAAGGCGCACAAGTCGTTGAAACAGGCCAGCGCGTCGGGGCGCGCACCGGATGCCAGCAGTTGCGCCACGGCGTCGTAGCCAGCGTTAAGGCTCGGACCGGCCTCCACGACCCGCACGTGCTGGCGCAGCCCGTGCCGCTGCATGGCCCGGTGATAGGCAGCTTCACGCTGGGCGGATACCGGCCCCGGGCCCCCTGAAACGTGGGCTATCCGCTGGTTCCCGCCAGCAACCAGATGGTCCATGACCAAGCCAAAGCCCTGCTCATCGTCTACGGATACCACAGCCGTGTTCGCCTGGAGCTCGCGCCCGCTGCCCACGAACACGGCCGGGGTCTCGCCGAATGCGGTTTCGAAGCTGGCGGTATCGTCGGCCGAACCCAGCACCAGCAACCCGCTCACCCGCAGGTCCCGCAGTGCCTGCGGCTCGGCCGGTCCGATGCCCCGGCCATCGTGAATGGCGGCGGCGCTGAACAGCACATCAAAACCGGCCGCCTGCAGCGCCTCACGCGCCACCTCGGCAACCTCGAGCACCCAGGGATTGTGCAGTTCCCCCAAAACCACGCCAATGGCGTGGCGATTCTCGGCGACCAGGGATCGCGCCGCCAAATTGGGCTGGTAGCCGAGTTCACGGATCGAGTCCTCAACCCGTGAACGCCTCAGTGAGCTGACCTTGCTCGGGTCCGAGAGGACCAGGGACACCAGGGACTTGGAGACCCCCGCATGCTTGGCGACATCACGGATCGTGGGGCGGCGGCTTGGCATCTGCGACATGGCTGCCAGTATCGCACTTTTCAGCTCTGGACGGGCTGGCCCACAGACTGCCAGCCGCCGGTGGCCGCCGATATCTCCGCCGCCTCAACCAGGGCGGCGGCAGCCACGGCGTCGGCAATGGTGGAGTTGGACTTCTCCCCGCCGCACACGGCCACCAGGAACTTCTTCGCTTCAATGGTTTTCAAGTCGTCAAAGCCCATGGCGTTGCCAGGTCCGGGCTGGAAGCGGGAATATTCGCCATGCCTTGGCGAGCCGATGACGGTAGTGAACCCCTGCTCCTCGTTGTTGCGGCCCAGAACCACCTCCAGCTCATTCATGCGCTCGAAATCCCACTTGACCGATCCTTCGGTGCCGAAGATCTCCAATCGGTAGCCGCACTGCGGCCCGACGGCAACGCGGGAGGCCTCGATCGTCCCGATCGCCCGGCGGGCCAGGCCCTCGGGGCTGAAACGCACCAGCGCCGCGGCATAGTCCTCATTTTCAACCTCCCCCATTTCACCGCCTTCGATCAGATCGAAGTGCGTGCCCTGGCCCATCGACAATTTAGGGCGGGAGGGAATCATGACATTCGTTGACGCGGAAATTCCCTGGATGGATCCAACTACATGGCGGCACAGATCCGCAGCGTGGCTGAGGAGGTCCGCAAGCACGCCGCTGCCCGCCAGCTCCCGATTGAAGCGCCACGACAGGGCGGCCCGCGGATCGGCGGCGTACCCGGCAAGGAAGCTGGCGCGGACGTTGGTGATGTCCCCTAACCGGCCCTCGCACACCAGCTGGCGTGCTCGCTCGATGGCTGGGGCGTGGCGGTAATTGAAGCCCACGGACGTCTCCACCCCATTGCGCGCCACAGCTTGTTCAATGGACTGCGTCTCGGCCAAGCTGCGTCCAGCTGGCTTTTCGATCCAGAAGTGCTTTCCAGCGTTCGCCGCAGCGATCGCTATCTCGGCGTGCAGGAAGTTCGGCGCGCAAATCGAGACCACGTCCACCTCAGGGTCCGCCAGCACCTCGTGGTAATCCAGGGTTCCACGCTCGAAGCCCAGCGTCTGCACTGCATAGTCCACCCGCGACTGCTCGGTGTCCGCAGCCACAACCAGTCGCGGCTTGAGGCCCAGTTCCGGGTAGACGTAGGGCACGGAACTGTACGCCCGAGCATGCAGCTTGCCCATCCAACCGACCGAAATCAGCCCAACACCGATGGTGCGCTGTTCGTTCATGACCTTCTCCTCATCTGCGGCGCGGCACGCCGTCATCTCCAGCAGCCTCGATGGGCTCCTTTTCTTGGACCGTTCCAAAAAACCCTATGTTTCACCATGATCAATCGGCAACGGATTTGAGAGGGTTTTTTGTCAGGACAATTGGACAAATAGCGAATCTTGTCCAAATTTCCTAGTCGAAGGCTGATTCTGGACCACAGTCCAGCGAATGATTCGGGAGGCGATCTGCGCGAGCAGCCAGCGGGAAGGCCACGGATCGCACGGATTTCCACAGGGTATGCCCAAAGTGCCGATTTTCCGATATAGTTTGTCCTGTCAAAGCGACATATAACCTGAAGGTCGCTGGCAAGGAGCAACCGTGAGCACACCACTGAGCATCAAGATCGACCGTTCTTCGCCGATCCCCCTCTACCACCAGGTAGTGCAGGGCATCGAAGGCGCCATCCGCGACGGATCGCTGGCGTCCGGCACCCGGCTGGAAAACGAGATCGAGCTGGCCCAGCGCTTGCGCCTCTCCCGGCCGACCATCCGCAAGGCCATGGACGACCTGGTCCAGTCCGGCCTGCTGGTGCGCAAGCGCGGCGTGGGCACCCAGGTGGTCTCCAGCCAGATCCGCCGTCATCTGGAGCTCTCGAGCTTGAACGATGACCTCGAGCGCGCAGGAAAAAAGCCCACCACCACACTGCTGAGTTTTGAGCATATTCCCGCCCCGGAACACGTCCAGGATTTGCTGTCGCTGCCCAAGGACGTCTCCGTCTACCACTTCACCCGTCTGCGTTCAGCCGGCGGCAGCCCGCTGGCCTTGATGGAGAATTGGGTTCGCGACGACATCGTCGAGCTGGATGAAAAGTCCTTGCGGGCCCACGGCCTGTATGAATTGCTCCGCGAGGCGGGCGTGAATTTCCGCCTCGCCCAGCAACGCATCGGCGCCACCGTTGCCGACAGCGCCCAGGCTGACGTGCTCGATACCGAGGCTGGATCCGCCCTAGTCACCATGCAGCGCACCGCTGTCGATGACACCGGTCGCAACGTTGAGACTGGGTCTCACGTCTACCGCGCTGACGCGTACAGCTTTGAAATGACCTTGGTGCAGCGCTAGCCTCGCGAAGCACCGGACACCGCCGTCGAAAGGAATGACACATGACCGACTGGATCTACCCTGCAGGTTCCGCCACCGACGGAGATTGGAGCATCTCGCTCGGTGCCCATGACTCCGCCCTCGAGGTGGACGGCTGGGCCCATACCGGGCTCAAGGTGGCCGAATTGGCTCCCGGGCAATCGATCCAGCTGGATGCCGCAGCCGAGGAACGAATTGTGGTTCCGCTCTCCGGTTCCTCCTTCTCGGTCAGCGTGGACGGCGAGGAGTATCTGCTCGCCGGTCGCGCATCGGTATTCAACGGCCCGGCAGATGTCCTGTACACCGGCATCAACAAGGCCATCTCCGTCAGCACCGAGCACGGTGGCCGTGTCGCCATCACCCTGGCTCCAGCCAAGCAGGAGTACCCGACGCGCCTGATCAAGGCCGAAGAGACGCCGGTAGAGCTGCGCGGAGCGGGCAACTGCTCCCGCCAAGTCCACAACTTCGGCACCCCGGCCGCGCTGGAAGCCGACCGCTTCATCGTCTGCGAAGTCATCACCCCGGCCGGCAACTGGTCCTCCTATCCGCCGCACAAGCATGACGAGGAGAAGGAGGGCGAGACCAGCCTCGAGGAGATCTACTACTTCGAGACCCAGCTGGCCCGCGATATGCCAGCCCCGCAGGACACCGATCCGATCGGCTATGCCCGGGTTTATGCCTCGGACGAGCGTCCCATCGACGTCAATGCCGAGGTCCGCACCGGCGACGTGGTCCTGGTCCCCTACGGCTGGCACGGGCCGGCCATGGCAGCCCCGGGCTACGACCTCTACTACCTGAATGTGATGGCCGGGCCGGGTCGGGTGCGCGACTGGCTGATCAGCGATGACCCGCACCACGGCTGGATTCGCCAGACCTGGGATGCCCAGGACATGGATCCGCGCCTGCCTTTCGGCCCCGGCGCTTAGCCCTCCAAGGCCCACAACGAAGCGGTGGCCACAGGATCTCCTGTGGCCACCGCTTCGTTGTTTCTCCTAGCCCGCCGGTTGCAGCAGCGGCTCGAAGGCCTGGGCGAAGGCCGCGATAGCCGCATCCGAATCCGCGCTGGCATAGGCTTCCATGCCCACGGGACCCGAGTATCCCAGCTGGGCCAGGGCTGCGGCGACCGCACGATAGTTGATTTCCCCGGTACCCGGCTCGCAGCGCCCCGGCACATCCGCGACCTGGATCTCGCCGATGCACGGGCCGGCCGCACGGACCAGTTCGATGAGGTTCCCTTCGCCAATCTGCGCGTGGTAGAGATCGAGCATCATCTTGATATTCGGGTGGTCCACGGCTTTGACCAGCGACAACGTATCCTTGGCACGCCCCAGCGGAATGCCCGGGTGATCAAGAATCGTATTCAGGTTCTCCAGCATGAAGGTCACGCCATGCTCTTCGCCCAGGCGCCCCAGTTCTTCGAGGGTCTTGGCCGCGGTCAGCCACATGTCTCCGGTGGCGCGGAAGCGCGGGGTGGCGGCCTGGCCGTCGATGAGCTGCGCCGGGTGCACCACCAAGCGGGTGATGCCCAGTTCCCTGGCGGCCGGGATCAATTCCCGTGCGGTGCGCACGACCTCGTGCGCGCTGTCCGCATCGCACAGGCTGCCGTGGCTGTAGCCTGTCATGGAGCCGAAGCGGGCACCGGTGGCCGCGAGGGCCGCCAGGTCCTTGTCCCGGATATCCCAGAGTTCGATTTCGAAGCCCGCTTCGTCGAGTTTCCTGACCCGGTCGATGAGCGGAAGGTCCAGGAAGACCATTTCCGCGCAGACCGCCAGCTGCGTGCTCATGCGCTCACCGCGAGCCGGGTGGCCGATTCCAGCTTGACCGGAAGGCCGGTTTCGGAGGACTCCAGCGCGGCCAGTGCCACGCGCAATGCGGCGCGCGCGTCCTTGCCGGTGGGCACGGCGAGGGCCGCGTCGGCGGTGCCTTCGCGCACGCCGCGGATCTTGCGGGTGAAGACCGCGAGCTGATCGCGGTAGGCCTGGGCGAACAGCTCGATATTCAGGCGTTCTGTGGGAGCATGGGCCCCTTGCGCGTCATAGCTGGCGGCCGCCACCTGGACCGGGTTGCCCGCCTGGACCATGCCCTTGGAGCCGAAGACTTCTCCGCGCACGTCGTAGCCGTAGCTGGCAGAGAAGTTGGCCTCGGCCACGGCGATGGCCCCATTGGAGTAGCGCATGGTGACTACCGCGGTATCCAGCAGCCCGTTCTCACGGTGCTCCGGAGCCACCAGGGCATCTGCCATGACGTGGACCTCTTGCACCTCGGCTCCCGGGTTCAGCCAGTTCAGGGTATCGAAGTCATGAATCAGCGTTTCGGTGAAGATCACGTGGGAGCGGATCTTCGCAGCATTGGGCAAGCCACCGGCAACTTCCGGGTCGCGGGTCAGCGAACGCAGCAGCTGCGGGGTGCCGATAGCTCCGGAATTCACCTGCTCGGCCACGGCGGCGAAGTCCTGGGAAAAACGCCGGTTGAAGCCGATCTGCAAGAGTACGCCTGCGTCCTCGACCGCCTGCAATGCGTTGTCAAGATCGCCCAGCGCGTGGGCCGCGGGCTTTTCGCAGAAGATGTGCTTGCCGGCCGCGGCGGCCTGGGCAATCAGGCCGGCGTGGAAACTCGAAGGGGCCCCGATGACCACGGCATCCACGGTTTCGTCGGCGAAGACCTCGGCAATGTCTTGGGTGTAGCTGGTGCATCCGAGTTCGGCGGCCAGTGCCGCGGCACGCCCCGGTGCCGGGTCAGCGACAACGTGCAGCTGTGCGTCGGGCAGGTACTGGGCCACGGTACGGGCGTGGAACGCACCGATCCACCCGGTGCCGATGACGGCAATGCGCAGCGGCTGGACGCTGGATTCCGGCAATGATTGATAAGCCATGAAGACTCTCCTAGAACGTTCTATATTTGGGGTTCAGGAAAATCATGGCACACTGGAGAACACCTGTCTATAACGTTCTAGAAGAAAGTTTGGCCCATGCCCACAACTTCGGCCCCACGCCCTGCCAAGCGCCCCACCCTTGCCGATGTCGCTCGCGCTTCTGGAGTCTCGGTCGCCTTGGCCTCCATCGTGCTGCGTGGGGCCGAGGGGGCCAGCGAGGAGTCGCGGGCACGGGTCAAGCAGGCCGCGGCAGATCTGGGCTACCGCCCTGATTCACGGGCCCGCTCCCTGCGCAGCAGACGCAGCCGGACCTTGGGCCTGGCCCTCGCGCTCGGTGAGCCGCTGCACGCGGAGTTGGCCGATGCCCTGTTCGCCCAAGCCGACGCGAAGGGCTTCGAGATCATCTTGGGGGCCACCGGCAGGCACCGCGATGAGCGCCGGGTGCTCAACACCCTCATCGACGCGGGAGTCGAGGCGGTGATCGGCATCTTCCCGGAACTTCCCGCCACCCAGCTCAACGGGGTGGCCAAACAGCTTCCCGTCATCAGCCTGCTGCGCGAGGTCGAAGGATTGCCCTCGATCATCACCGATGAAGCTGCCGGCATCGAGCAGCTGGTCAACCACCTGGTGCAGCTGGGCCACACCCGGCTTCTGCACCTGGATGGCGGATCCGCCGTTGCGGCGCAACAACGCCGGGAGGCCTTCCGGGTCGCTGCCGAACGCGCCCAGGCCGCGGCAGAGATCCTGGCCGCCGGCGCGGATGATGCCACGGCCTTCGAGGTCCTGCGCGGCTATCTGGAGACTACCTCCCCGGCGCAACGCGCCACGGCCGTGCTGGCCTTTAACGACCGGGCAGCACTGGGAGCCCGACGGGCCCTTGACCTTTGCAACCTGGGGGTGCCGGGGCAGATGAGCCTCACCGGCTATGACGACAGCGAGTTTGCCCGGCTGGCACAGGCGGATCTGACCAGCGTCCGCCAGGACGTGAACGCCCTGGCGGAGGCCGCCATGCAGGCGGCGCTGCAGGCCACCGGCGCCTCAAGCATCCACGCACCGCACCTGGTGGTGCGAGGCAGCACCGCAGAATATATCGGTTAACGGATAAAGGCTCCACAACCGTGGAGCCTTTATCCATTAATCGTCCGGTCAGCGCTACGAGCCGGCAGAGGACTTCAGCTGGTAAATCGCCCCTGTAGTGACGTCCTCTTCGAGATCTTCGAGGGAACGCCCACGCGTCTCCGGAACCTGGGTGGCCACGAAGATCAAGGCCAGAACACCTACCCCGGCGAAAAGGAAGAATGATCCAGTGATTCCGACGCCCGAGATCAACGTCGGGAAGTACAGGGCCAAGAATCCGTTGGTGATCCACACGAAGAATACCGAAATTCCAATTCCAAGTCCTCGCATATGCTGCGGGAAGACTTCGGCGAGCCACACCCACACTGCGATGTTGAGGAAGGTTTGCATGGAGAGCACGAAGGCCACGACAAGAATCATGATTACGATGGGCCTGGCAACGCTTCCGACGGGAAGGAGGATTCCAGCGAACGCGACGAGCAAATGGCACACCGTGGTCAGGCTCAATCCAATGAGGAATGTCGTGCGCCGATCCAGACGGTCCATGTTGCGCAACGCGATCACTCCACCAATGACAGCGACGGCGCCGAACGCGATATTCGCCAGGACCGCCTGTTCAGCTGACATGCCTGATTCCTCAAGAACACGCGTACCGTAATACATGATCGAATTGATGCCGGTCAACTGCTGCGCCATGCCGACCCCGATACCAATCAGGATGATCCGGCGCAGCCATTTATTCTCCAAGATTGCTTTCCAGCCAACCTTCTTGTTTTCGCTCTTCTCCCGCTGAGCGATGATTTCTACCTCGTGGACCTCGGCCAGAGCGCGCTCCGGCGAGCGGACAGTCTTGAGCACCCGCAAGGCCTGCGCATATCGACCCTTCTCAACCAGCCAGCGCGGCGACTCCGGCATGCGCAGCATGCCGAAGAAGAGGGCGATGGCGGGAAGAGCACACACGGCAAACATGAGCCGCCAGACCCCGTCAAGGTGGCCGAGCGTCACCGCAAGGACAGCGTTGACGATAAATGCCGATAGCTGTCCGATAACGATGGCCAGCTCGTTGCGTCCAGTGATTGAACCGCGAATTTCATAGGGAGCAAGCTCGGCCAGATACACCGGAACTACGGTAGAGGCACCGCCCACGGCCAGCCCAAGCATGATTCGCCCGGAAACCAATACCGCAAATCCAAGAGGCGAAAAAGTTCCATACTCTCCGGAAGCCGGAGACAGAATCACCAGCAAAGTCCCGCAGAGAAACAGGCCGGCGAGAACCAGGATGACCTTGCGACGTCCCCAAGCATCAGAAATTCGGCCGCAAACCAGTGCGCCGATCGCCGCCGCAAAGACCAGGGAGCTGATCACTACGCCAACCTGCAGGAGGTTCAATCCCAGCTCGGCGGCCATGGGACCTTCGGCGCCATTGGCCACACCGGTGTCATAGCCGAAGAGCAAGCCACCAAAGCAGGCGACGATGGAGATCAATCCGAGCCGCTTTGAATGAGGCCCCGCAGTCAGGGGCGGCAAACTCGATCTGGCAGAAACATTCTGCGCACTGGACATGGAAACTCCTTAGATTTTCCCGGGTGGAAGCTCTGCTAGCCTGCGGCTGCGCATCGGATCAGCTGTGATCCGACGTCTTCCCTTCGGGGTGGCGGGTACTACATCGCATCATCGTGAACCCCGCCCTTAAACTGAAAGTGATGGGCTTCACAGCCCCTATGTAAGGACAATACGTCATCAGGGTTACATTGGCAATAGTTTTCTTGAATTTGTCCTGACAAATTCGCGGCCTTGGTGCATGCCTGAGCCTCGAGCAAGCTTCGCTGAGTTAAATGGCAAGAACCGAACCATTAGCGGTTCGGTTCTTGCCATGAAGCATCGCCTTGGTGGCGGGTTAGCGCTACTGGCGTGCGCCCTGCGCGGCGGCTACTCGGCTGCGCATCTGCTCCAGTTGGTACTTCGAGACTTCCACGGCGTTCTCGTTCTCCGCGAAAACGCTTGAGACCATCACGCTCTCCTCGCGGTTGGTGAAGCCATTGGCCACCAGCCCGGAGAAGAACTCATCCCAATTCACGTCGCCGTCGCCCACCTTCAGGTGCTGGTGCACCCGCACCGGGTTGCCCGGCGGATTGGTGATGTAGCGCAGGCCGTGCGAAGCATGGTGGTCCATCGTGTCGGCGACATGGACCACGCGAAGCCGCTCCCCCACGGTCTCCATGATCTCCAGTGGCTGGTCCTTCATGTGGAAGGAATGCGAGGCCACATAGACGAAGGACAGGTTCGGTGAATTCACCCCGCGGATCACCCGCCAGGCGGCCAGGCCCTCCTCCACGAAATCATCCGGATGCGGATCGATGGCCACGTTGATGCCTTCGCGCTCGATGATCGGCACCAGTTCCTCCATGGAGCGGTAGAACGCGGCCTCGGATTCCTCGGCGCGCTCAGGGCGTCCCGAGAATTCCGTGTTCATCTGGGTCACGCCAAGATCCACGGCGATCTGGATGGCGCGCTTCCAGTAGCGCACCGCGGCCTGGCGCAGATTCTCATCGGGTGAGGACCAGCGCAGCACCGGAAGCACCGAGGCGATGCCCACGCCGGTCGCCTTGCACTGCGCGGCGAGCTTCGCCACCAGCTCGTCATCGGCCTTCGGGTGGGTGAAGAACGGGATGACGTCCGGGTGCGGGGTCAGCTGGATGTAGTCATAGCCCAATTCCGCGGCGATCCTGGGAAACTCCAGTACCGAGTGCGTGGAATGGAACGGGGTCGGATCCAATGCGAATTTCATGATGTTCCTAGTTGTAGAGATCCGGCTTGCTGTTCAGCACTACGTCGATTTTGGCGCCGGTGCGCTGGGCCTCGACGCCCGCTTCGCAGCAGGCTGCGGTCGCGTAGCCATCCCATGCGTTCGGTCCGCCGATTTCGCCTTGCAATGCTGCGTCAACCCAGGACTGGATTTCGGTGTCGTAGGCCGCCCCGAAGCGCTCCTCGAAGCCCGGGGTGACCTTGCCGCCCCACTGGCCTGCGGTACGCACGTAAGGTCCGGCATCGTTGCCGATGGACACGATGCCGTCTTCGAAGGACGCCTGGGTGGCCACCTCGTAGCCGAACTTCGCATTGACGTAGATCTCCACGTCAGCGAGCACGCCCGAGGTGGTTTCCAGCAAGACATGCTGCGGATCATGCTGCCCATTGGGCGCATTGCGGGTGGCCTTGCCCAGGCGCACCTGCACGCTGGTGATTTCCTCGCCGGTGAAGAAGCGGATCGCGTCGAACTCGTGCACCACCGAGTCATTGATCAGCATTTCGTTGGTGAACCCTTCCGGGGTGCTCGGGTTGCGGTGCTGGTGGTGCAGCACCAGCAGTTCGCCCAGGCCCTGGTTCTCGATCAGCTGGCGCAGCTGCTGGTACTCGGCATCAAAGCGGCGCATGAAGCCCACCTGGATGCGCTTGCGGCCCAGCTTCGCCTCGGCCTCGACGATCTCCCACGAGGATGCGGCATCCGGGGTCAGCGGCTTTTCGCACAATACCGGGATATCCGCTTCCAGCACCTTCAGCAGTGCATCGTGGTGCAGGAAGCCCGGGGTGGCGAGCAGGACCGCGTTCACGTCTCCGCCGGCGAGCGCGGTGTCCAGGTCGGTGTAGCCCTTAGCGCCGGGGACGCCGTCAATGGCGGCGTTGACCCGGTCCAGGTCGATGTCGACCACGGCAGCCACCTCGGCGCCGGAAATACGGTGGTGGATTCGCTGGATGTGGTCAGCGCCCATGCGTCCGGCCCCAACGACGGCAACGCGCAGGATCTCTGGCACGATATGTCCTTTCAAGAAATTTTTGGCTAGGTTCGGTCTTGCTTAAACGTGGGTGCGGGAGATGCAGCTGTGCAGATAGTTCCGCGTGCGCGTGGCAATCGGCAGCGGCACCGAGAAATCGGCGACCGGGTACATGTCCTGCTCCACAATGCCGAAGATCGGGCGGCCCAGCTTCTCCACTTCCTGCAGCACCTCGTTCAGGTCGGGCAGGCCCGATGGCGGCTCGCACATGACCCCGGCCAGGTTGGCCGCGGCCCAGGTCATGTCCTGCTCGCGCACGGTGGCCAGGATGTCCGGGTTGATCTGCTTCAGGTGCAGGTAGCCGATGCGTTCCGGGAAGCGGCGGATCAGATCCACGCTGGAGGCTCCGCCGTATTCGGCGTGGCCGGTGTCCAGGCACAGGGTGGTGAACTGCGGGTCGGTGACTTCGAGGAACTTCTCGATGTCGCCCTGGCCGCAGACGTGGGAGTCCGCGTGGGAGTGGAACTGCTGTTTGAGCCCGAATTCCTCCTGCAGGATCCTGCCCAACCGGTCGTGGCCCTTGGCCAGCGAGTCCCAGCCTTCGGCTTCCAGGATGCCCGGTTCCAGTGCCTGCCCGGTGACGTCATCACGCCACATCGCCGGGATGACCACGATGTGCTCGCCGCCCATGGCGGCGGTCAGCTCGGCGACCTTGCGGGCCGGCTCCCAGGCTTCTTCCCAGGCGTTGGCGCTGCCGTCGATCCCGCGGTGGAAGGCGGTGAACACGGTGCCGGCGCAGACGTTCAGGTCGCGGGCGGCCAGCTCATCAGCGAGCCGGGAAGGGTCGGTCGGCAGGTAGCCGTAGGGGCCCAGCTCGATGGTCTTGTAGCCGGCTTCGGCCACCTCGTCGAGGAAGCGCTGCCACGGGGTCTGCTTCGGGTCATCGGCAAACCAGACGCCCCAGGAGTCAGGAGCCGTTCCGATGGTGATGTTCTGTGCCATGATGCGTACCGTTTCTCTGGCTGAAAAGGCTAGTTGGATGGGAAGTTGAAAGTCGCGGCCGTGCCCTTGGCTGGTTCTGGCCAGCGCTGGGTGATGGCCTTGCCGCGGGTGTAGAAGCGCACGCCGTCCGGGCCATAGATGTGGTGCTCGCCGAATAGCGAGTCCTTCCAGCCGCCGAAGGAGTGCCACGCCACCGGCACCGGCAGCGGCACGTTCACGCCGACCATGCCCACCTGGATGCGGCGGGTGTAGGTGCGGGCGTGGGCGCCGGAGGAGGTGAAGATGGCGGTGCCATTGCCGTAGGGGTTGGCGTTGACCACATCGATGGCCTCGTCCAGGGAATCCACGCGCAGCACCACCAGGACCGGGCCGAAGATCTCCTCGGTGTAGGCGCTCATTTCGCGGCTAACCTTGTCGATGATGGTCGGGCCGACGAAGAAGCCGTTTTCGTGGTCCTTGACCACCAGGTCGCGTCCGTCGATCACCAGTGCGGCGCCGGCCTGCTCGGCTTCGCCAACGATCTTCTGCAGGCGGGACTTGGAGGCCGGGGTGATGACCGGACCCATATCGGCCTTCTCATCAAAGCCATGCGAGACGTTGACCTTGCCGGCGTGCTCGGCGAGCTTATCCACCAGGGCGTCGGCGGCATCGCCGACGGCCACGGCCACGGAGATGGCCATGCAGCGCTGGCCGGCGGAGCCGAAGGCGGCGGCGTTGATGTGGTCGGCGGCCAGGTCCATATCGGCATCCGGCATGATGACTGCGTGGTTCTTCGCCCCGCCCAGTGCCTGCACGCGCTTGCCGTGCTTGGTGGCGGTTTCGTGCACGTACTTGGCGATCGGGGTGGAGCCGACGAAGGAGATGCCGTCGATATCAGGGTGCGACAGCAGTCCGTCCACGGTGTCCTTGCCGCCGTGCAGCACCTGGAAGACACCGTCTGGCAGGCCGGCCTCCTTGAACAGCTGGGCGATCAGCAGCGAGGCGGACGGGTCGCGCTCGGATGGCTTGAGGATGAAGGCGTTGCCGGTGGCGATGGCCACCGGGGCCATCCACAGCGGCACCATGACCGGGAAGTTGAACGGGGTGATGCCGGCGACCACGCCCAGTGGCTGGCGGAAGGAGAAGACATCGATGCCGGTGGAGACCTGGTCGGAGTATTCGCCCTTCAGCGACTGCGAGATGCCGCAGGCGTACTCGACGACTTCGATGCCCCGGCTGATTTCGCCGGCGGCGTCCGAGAGGACCTTGCCGTGCTCGCTGGTGATGATGCGGGCCAGCTCGTCGGTGTGCTCGGTGAGCAGCTGCTGGAAGCGGAAGAGGATCTTGCTGCGCTTGGCGATCGATACTTCGCCCCAGGTTTCGGACGCTGCCTTGGCGATGGCGACGGCCTGGGCCAGGTCCTCGTCATTGGCCAGGCGCAGCTGGCCGGTGACCTCGCCGGTCGCTGGGTTGTAGACCGGCTGGGTTTCGGTGCCGGTGCCCGCCGAAGGGGCGCCGTTGATGTAGTGCAGGATTTCTGCGACGTCGGTGGCGATGGTAGTCATTGCTGTTCTTCCTTTGAAGTTCTGAAGTTTTCTGGTTTCTGCCTTAGCCCAGCAGGGGCTTTTGGCGTGCCTTGTGCTTGGTGTAGTTCTGGTAGGCCGTTTGGGTGCTCTCCAGCTCGGCGACTTCGCTGACCGGGACATCCCACCAGGATTCGCTCGATGGAGCATCGGCGTAGAGGTCCGATTCGATGTGGATCAGGATGGGTCCCGAGCCCTCCGGTGCGGCCTTGGCTTCGGCCACCGCCGCTGACAGGTCGTCGATGGCGTTCGGTCCCGGGGCGATCCGGATGACCTTCACGCCCAGGGATTCGGCGTTGGTGGCCAGGTCCACCGGCAAGGTGGCTCCGTCATCGAAGCTGTGGTGCTCGGCATCCAGCGTGCGGTACTTCGTGCCGAAGCGCTGGGAGCCCAGGGACTCGGACAGGGCGCCGATGGAGGCGTAGCCGTGGTTCTGGATCAGCACGGTGATCAGCTTCAGCCCCTCGGCCACGGCGGTGACCAGCTCGGTGTGCATCATCAGGTACGAGCCGTCGCCCACCATGACCACCACGTCGCGGTGCTCCTGGTTCCCGCGCGCAGCCTCGTCGATCGCTGCGCGCTTGATCCCCAGCCCGCCGGCGATCTCGTAGCCCATGCAGGAGTATCCGTATTCCACGTGGTAGCCGTAAGGGTCCGAAACCCGCCACATCTTGTGCAGGTCCCCGGGCAGCGATCCGGCGGCGCAGACCACGACGTCCCGGGGGTCCATGGCCTGGTTGACCGCGCCGATGATGGCGTTCTGGCTGACCAGCGGCGAGAGGCGCTCGGCGAAGGCCTCGTCCACGGTGGCATCCCAGCGCTGCTTTTCGCTGGCGGCCTGGACTTCCAGGGCACCGTCCACCCGGTAGCCGGTCAAGGCTTCGCGCAGGGCAATCAGGGCCTTGCGGGCGTCGGCCACTACCGGCAGCACGGTGCCGTGCTTGTAGGCATCCAGGGCCGCGACGTTGATGTTCACGAACTTCACGTCGGGGTTCTGGAAGGCGGTGCGGCTGGCGGTGGTGAAGTCCTCGTAGCGGGTGCCGATGCCGATGATCAGATCCGCCTGCTCGGCCAGCGCATTGGCGGCGGTGGTTCCGGTGGAGCCGATGGCGCCCAGCGAGTACTTCGAGTCCCAGGGCAGCACGCCCACGCCAGCCTGGGTATTGCCTACCGGGATGCCGGTGGCCTCGCAGAATTCGGCCAGTTCCCCGGTGGCAAAGGCGTAGAGCACCCCGCCGCCGGCCACGATCAGCGGGCGCTTGGCGGCGCGGATCATCCTGGCCGCTTCGGCGATATCCTGGGCCTCTGGCTCGGGGCGGCGGATCTTCCACTCGCGCTCGGCAAAGAATTCTTCCGGGAAGTCGAAGGCCTCGGCCTGCACGTCCTGGGGCAGCGAGATGGTCACCGCACCGGTTTCCGCCGGGTCGGTGAGCACCCGCAGCCCGTGGTGCAGGGCGCTGGCCAGCTGCTCCGGGCGGGTGACGCGATCGAAGTACTTGGACAGCGGGCGGAAGGCATCATTGACGGTGATGTCATAGCCGTGCGGCATTTCCAGCTGCTGCAGCACCGGGTCCGCGGCGCGGGTGGCGAAGGTGTCCGAAGGCAGCAGCAGCACCGGCAGGCGGTTGGCCGTGGCCAGCGCCGCGCCGGTCAGCAGGTTGGAGGAGCCCGGGCCGATGGAGGTGGAGACCGCGTAGGTGGCCCGGCGTCGGGTGTGCCGCGCGTAGGCGACGGCCTGGTGCGACTGGGCCTGCTCGTTGCGGCCCTGGTAGTAAGGCATCAGGCTTGGGTCCTTGGCCTGCCACTGCTTCAGCGCCTGGCCTACGCCGGCGACATTGCCGTGGCCGAAGATGCCGAACATGCCAGGGATCAGCCGTTCACGGTACTGGGTTCCGCCGATGGAATCCACCGTGTACTGGCGGCCGAGGAATTCCACAACCGCCTGGGCGACGGTCATTGTGCGTGTAGTCATCGAGCTTTGTCCTTCTCAGCTTCGTGCCGGTGCGGTGGTGTTCAGTAGCGATGCGGCGGTGGCCACGGCGGCGGCCACGTCGCCATCTTCGGGGTAGAGCAGGGTGCGTCCCACGGTCAGGCCCTGGACTCCGGGCTGCGCCAGGGCGGCCTGCCAGGAGGCGAAGACCTCATCCGGGCTGCCGGCCGGGTCCCCGCCGAGCAGGACCGTGGGCAAGGTGGTGGCGGCCATGACCCGCTCCATCTCCGCCACCACCGGGATCTTCAGCCAGGTGTAGGCGCTGGATTCGCCCAGCCCTGCGGCGATGCCCATGGACTTGATGACCGCGTCGGGGCGCAGGTCGTTGACGACCTTGCCTTCCACGCGCTTGGAGATGAACGGCTCGACCATCGCGACCAGCTGGTGCCGGGCCAAGTCGGAGACCGCGTCGGCGGTGGCCTGTAGGGTCTTGACGGTGTCCTGGTCCTCGTAGCTGATCCGGGTGAGCATTTTCCCGCCGTCGGCGCCCAGGGCTGCCAGGGCGGAGGCGGTGTGCCCGGTGAACCGGTCGTCGATCTCGTTGACCAGGCCGGTCAGTCCGCCGCGGTTCATCGAGCCGAAGACCAGCTTGCCTTCCAGAGCACCGAGCAGCAGCAGGTCATCGAGGATATCCGGGGAGGCGAGCACCCCGTCGCAGGCAGGATTCTGCAGGGCGATCTGCAACCGGTCCAGCAGCTCGCGGCGGTCGGCCATGGCGGTGGCGCGCTTGCCGACCGACAGGGCCCCGCGAGCCGGATGGTCCGCGGCGATGATGAAGTTCTGGCGTCCCAGCACCGGTCCGGCATGCTTCCGGCGGGCGGCCGCGGCGCGCTGCACCGAGGCCGGGTCCTCGAGACGCTGGCGGGTGAGGGATTCATAGCGGCGCGGGTCTTCGCGATCCACGCTCAGTTCGGTTACCTGTTGCATGACTAGACCAGATCTTTCTGGGAGGCGGGAACGGTGCGGCCGCGCTCGGCCAGCAGGGAGTTCACTTCTTCGGGGGTCGGCATGGCGTCGGAGCAGGCGACCTGGGAGGCGACGATGGCGCCGGCGGCGTTGGCGTAGTCCAATACCTGTTCCAGCGGCCAGCCGGAGAGCAGTCCGTGGCAGAAGGCTCCGCCGAAGGAGTCTCCTGCGCCCAGTCCGTTGGCGGTCTGCACGGGCACCGGCGCGGAGACCACGCGTTCGGTGCGGGTTTTGGCCATCACGCCTTCGGGGCCGAGCTTGACCACGGCGATCTGCACCCCGGCCTCCAGAAGGCGGTCGGCCTGCTCGTCGGGAGTCCCTTCGCCGACGGCAACGGTGCACTCGGCGTCGTTGCCGATGGCGACGGTGGCGGAGGCGAGGGCCGCGGTAACCTGTTCGCGGGCCTGTTCCACCGAATCCCAGAACATCGGGCGGTAATCCAGGTCCAGGATGGTGAACTGGCCTTCGGCCAGCGAGCCGGCTGGGCGGGCTTCATAGGCTGCCAGCTGGGCGCTGCGTGATGGTTCGCGGCTCAGGCCGGTGACGGTGCTCCAGAAGATCCTGGAATTCTTGACGGCGTCCAGGTCGATGTCGCTGGTGTTGATGTTCCAGTCCGGGGCCATCGGGAAGCGGCCGTAGAAGTACAGCGGGAAGTCATCTGGTGGCAGGATGGCGCAGAAGGTGACCGGGGTCTGCAGGCTGGCGTCGCGGGTGACCAGGGAGCGGTCCACGTTGTAGCGGTCCAGCTCGCGTTCCAGGAAGGTCCCGAAGTCGTCGTCGCCAACCTTGGTGATCACGCCGGTGTCGCGCCCGTGGCGGGCTGCTGCTACTGCAACGTTGGTGGCAGAACCGCCGAGGTACTTGCCGAAGGAGTTCACGTCGGCCAGGGATACGCCGATGTCATTCGGGTAGACATCAACACTGATGCGTCCGAGGGTGAGTACGTCGTAAGTCACGCGGATCGACGTCCTTTCGAGTCAGGAGTTCAGGGGTCGGCCAGCTGCCGACAATGTGAACGGTGCCACAGGAAATACTTTGCACCATCAGACAGCGCCTGTCAAAGGTTTGTACTGACATATTTACAACATGAGTAACACAAGCGGCGGAAATCCCCGGAAAATCAGTGTTTTTCGTGCCCCGGCGACACAGAAAATTAAGAAAATTTCTCAATACTATGTCCTGACTTTATGACTTGGACGCCGAGGATCTGCCGGACAAAGCCGGCCCGGGCCGCGGGAAACGCTAGGCTCTTAAGGAAGCATCTGCGACACCCAGGAGGAACCGTGGCCACAGGACGCCGTCGTGCAACCATCTATGACGTTGCCCAGGCCGCCGGCGTTTCCAAATCACTGGTCTCCCTGGTGCTGCGCGGCTCCCCCAGCGTCTCTGCTCCACGTCGCGCGGCCGTGCTGGCGGCCATCGAGGAATTGGACTACCGTCCCAGCCACGCCGCCACCGCGCTGGCCGGCGGAACCAGCCAGACTGTCGGCGTGGTCATCGATGACTACACGAACGTCTGGTTCGTGGAGCTGCTGCGCGGCCTCCAGGAAGGGCTGGCCAGCGCGGGATTGCGCATCGCGGTCTCCGATCGCACGCTCAATGCCCATGTCGAGTCGGACCCATTGGACGGATTTCTCAGCACCCGGGTCGAAGCACTGGTGCTGGCCACCGAGCCGACGCCCGCCATGCGCTTTCCCTCCCAGATCCCGGTGATCATCGCAGGCAACAGGGCCACCAAGGTGCCCGGCGCTGATATCGCTGCCAGCGATGACCGCTTGGGCGCCAGGCGGGCCGTTGAGCACCTCATTTCCCTGGGGCACCGGAACATCGGCCACATCGCAGGCGGCGGCGGATCCTCGCACCTGCGAATCCTGGGGTACCGGGATGCCGTTGAATCCGCAGGCCTGGCCGAACACGTTGTCACCCTCGGCGAGCTGACGACCGAGCACAGCGGATACTTGTGCGCCATGGAGTTGCTGCGAAGCTCGCCCGAGACCACCGCCATCCTGGCCGGCAATGATTCCATGGCCATGGGGGCCCTGGCCGCAGCCCGGGAGAACGGCCTGTGCGTTCCCGAGGATCTGTCAATCGTCGGATACGATAATTCGCCGCTGGCCGACACCCAGCTGTTGCGCTTGACCACGGTTGACAGCCGGAATCACGCCGTGGGATTGCACGTCGCCGAGCAAGTCCTGTCGCGCCTTGCGGACCCTGGGCGGGCTCCCCAGGTCGTTTCCCTGGAACCCGCCCTGGTTGAACGCGGGACCTGCGCGAGCGCACGCGAGACCTGATTAATTCTTCCCGGAAGAACTCTTGACCATTCGCCGAATCCGGTTCTACACTTTTTTGGAGCGCTCCAAAATATCCGTTGATTCAATTTTCCCAGGAGAAATTCCGTGACAAAATCTATCGGCATTGCCGTCATTGGTGCCGGCATGGCCGGGCTGTCGCACATTGCTGGCTACCGCACCGCACCGACTCTGTACAACCCGGATTTGCCACCGCTGCGCTATGTGGCCGTGGCCGACGTGAATACCGAGCTCGCCGCGAAGGTCGCCAAGCGCTACGGCTACGAGAAGGCGCTCGGCTCATGGCAAGAAGTCGCCGCAGATCCCGACATTGATGTGGTTTCGGTCGTTATCGCCAACCGCTTCCACCGCGAAGCAGTGGAAGGGCTGCTCGCCGCGGGAAAGCACGTCCTGTGCGAGAAGCCGCTGGCCGACACCTTGGAGGAGGCGGAGGCGATGGCTGACGCGGCGCGCAATGCCTCGTCCGTAGCCCGCGTTGGATTCACTTTCCGCCGCACCCCAGGGATCGCGGCAATCCGCGACTTGATCAACGATGGCACGCTGGGCAAGGTGCTGCACTTCTCTGGCCGCTACTGGACCGACTACGGCCACAGCACGCAGGCGCCGATGAGCTGGCGGTTCAAAGGCCAGCCCGGCTCTGGTGCATTGGCCGACGTCGGAAGCCACCTTGCGTATGTTGCCGAATTCCTGGCCGGTGATATCACCTCGGTCAGCGGCGGCCAGCTGCGCACGAGCATTACCGAGCGCTTCCTGCCAGCCGGCGCCGTCACGGGCCACGATCTCGTGGAACTGAGCGACAAGTCCGAGCCGGTGGAGAACGACGACTACGCAGCGTTCAACGTCCAATTCCCCCAGGCATCGGGAAGCCTGGAAGTTTCCCGCGTCGCGGCCGGGCATCCGAACACGCTGACTTTCGAAGTATTCTGCGAAAAGGGCGCGGCACGCTTCAACCAGCTGAATCCCTCGCAAATCGAAATCATGCTCAGCGACGGCGCGGCTGCTACCAACGGCTACCGCACGGTCAATCTCGGCCCAGAGCACGCCTACATCGGCGGCGGGCTGCCGATGGATGCTCCAGGGGTTGGCTTCGGGCAAAACGACGCTTTCGGCTATCAGGCCCGCGCTTTCCTCGACGAAGTGTGCGGTGCAGCGACAAACCTGCCTGCCAACGCAACCTTCGATGAAGGCGTGCACAACATGAAAATCCTGCAGGCTGTCGTCCAGTCCGCAAGCAATGACGGAAAGCAGGTCGCCCTGTGAAACTCGGAGTCTACAACGCCATCCTCCACGACCGCCCCCTGCACGAAGCCCTGAAGGTCATTGCCGACCTCGGACTCACCGGCATTGAACTGAACACCGGTGGATTCTTGCCGCCCACCCATGTACCGAATATTGACCAGATCCTTGAAAGCGACACCGCGCGGGACGACTTCCTGGCAATTTTCCAGGACACCGGCGTTCAGATTGCAGGATTGAACTGCAATGGCAATCCGCTGCACCCCAACCCGGGCATCGGAGACAAGCACGCTCAGGACATTCGTCGCAGTATCAAGCTCGCCGCGCGACTGGGCCAGCACCGCGTGGTGACCATGTCCGGATTACCCGGCGGCGAACCCGGGGCCACCCGGGTCAACTGGGCCGTCAACGCATGGAACTCGGCGGCCTTGGACCAGCTGGACTACCAGTACTCTCTCGCCGCCAGCTTCTGGAAGGATATTGACGCTCTGGCGCAGGACCACGACGTCAAGATCGCGCTGGAACTGCATCCGCAAAATGTTGCCTTCAACCCTGCCAGCTTCCGCGAACTGGTCGAGCGGGCCGGGACCAGCAACATCGGCGTCGAGCTTGATGCCTCGCACCTGTTCTGGCAGCAGATGGATCCGGTGGCTGTGGTGCGCGATCTCGGATCATGGGTCTTCCACGCGGCGGCCAAGGACGTGCGCATCAATCCGGCGGCGGCCATCCAGGGCGTACTGGATAACAGCTTCCGCAAGCTGCGCAGCGATGAACCCCGGACCAACCTGGGCGAGGACGAGTGGGCCAACGAGTGGCCGAAGAACTCGGCATGGGACTTCGTGGCACTGGGCAAGGGCCATGACACGGCCTTCTGGACCGAATTCCTTCGCGCCCTGCACGAGGTGGATCCCGAGATGCTGGTGAACATCGAGCATGAGGATACCGAATTGGGGCGGGTGGAAGGGCTGGAAGTAGCTGCCAAGGTGCTGCTCGACGCCGATGCCTCCTTGGCCGTCTCGCTGGCCACGAACTAGTTCGCTGGCCCCAAGACAAGGCAAGCCCGGAACTCACCGTTATGAGTTCCGGGCTTGCCTTTGGTATTCGTGGAGTTCAGCGACCCGCGATTAGACGGTGCGCACTGCCTTCTCGTACTCGAAGCGAGCCTTGGGAGCGCCGAGTTCGCTCTGCGCTGGCTGGCCGATGTTGACCACGAGGAAGCTCTTCTGTTCGCCTTCTGGGAAGAACGAGGCATCGATAGCGGAGAAGTCAGCGCCGGTCATCGGGCCGACGGCGAAGCCGAGGCTGCGAGCGGCCAGCATGAAGTAGCCTGCCTGCAGGTGGGCGTTGTTGTTGCCTGTGGCTGCAGTGAAGTCAGCGTCGGCATCGTACATGGCCTTGGGCGCGTTATAGCCTGGCAGGAAGTTATCCCACTGTTCGTGCCATGCGGTGTCATAGCTGAGGATCGCTACCAGCGGAGCTGCGGCAGTCTTTTCCTGGTTGCCTCGAGCCATGGCGTCAACCAGGGTGGCGCGGGCTTCGTGCGAACGAACGTAGGTCACGCGCAGGGGCTGGGAGTTGAATGCGGTGGGACCGAACTTGGCTAGTTCGTAGATTTCCTGGGCCTGCGCTTCGGTGACCTCGCCGGTGAAAGCGTTAGCGGTGCGCGCTTCGCCAAATATGGCGTTGAGCGTTGCGGTGTCGACCTGGGTTTCCTGGGATGCAACAGTCATTGATTGCCTTTCGGATCAGCCCGAGGCCGCTGTGCTGGCCATGCTCGGACACGAATTTGTTCTCTTCGTCTCCAACCGCCAACGCGCCAGCAGCATTCCACCCATTGACGTGTTTTGCGACACATCAGGCTCCTGCGCCCGCCGCTTCTGCGCCTCAACGGGCAATAGGGCTTCTCCCTGCCCTCTCCATGCTCCAGCGCCGATGCAGGAGCAGGCAAGCAACCGAGCACAGGGCAATCGTGATGCCGAAGCAGGTGACCGCCATCGATTCACCAACAACTTGGCCCACCCAGCCCAAGCCCAATGCCCCCAGCGCGGTCAGTGCGTATCCCAGCACCCAGAAGGCCGAGCTGGCACTGCCGCGATGGCGAAGTTCGATTCTCCGCAAGACTATGCCAAGGCCTACCGGGAACAATGCACCATGACTCAGGCCCGCGACGAGCAGCCCGAAAAGGTAGGCCATGACGGCGATTGATCCTTGCAGCCTGGGCGCCAAGGCAATGAGCGCCGTACCGATCATCAATCCAGCGAATCCTAGATAAGCCTTTTCGCTCACCAGCTTTCCGCCGGCCTTCTGCCCCACCGTGGTGGCAACAAATATCAATGAACCAATGAGTCCCAAAAGCCTCAGGTCGGTAATCCCGAAGGCACGAACCACCAGGATGGATGTCATCGCGGTGCAGCCGCCCATCACGGCGAATCCGAGGGTCATCAGGCCGCCCAGGCAATAATCGCGCAGCGCGAAACGGGGTACCAACGGCAAGCTGAGCTTGAGCCGCCGTCCGCGGTGGGCGACCGTATCCGGAGTCAGCGCCAAGAGCACCATGCACACTCCAGAGAGAACGGCGTGGACGCTGAATGCGATCATCGGCGTGGACGAAAGATAGTAGGTGAGGAACGCGGCCAGGGCCGGCCCGCTGCCCAACCCGACCATATTCGCCACACTGGAAATGCCCGCCCCGCGTGCGGAGCTGGAAACAAGGTCAGTGAGATATGCCGTAGCTGTACCGGTCACGAGCCCGGCGCAGACTCCGGAGAGGATGCGCGCGATGAACAGCATGGGCGCGTCCGCCGCAACGGCATACAGCGCGCCGCTGGCCGCCGAGGAGAGCAGTCCGATGATCATCACCGGCTTGCGGCCAATAGCGTCGGAGAGCGATCCGAAGAGGCACAGGACCGTGAGCACCACGATGGCGTATATGGCGAATAGCTGGGTTGACGCTGCGGTGCTCAGCCCATACTCATCTTGCAGGGTCGGATAGAGCGCGGTGGGCATGGTGGTGCCGCACATGGCAATCGCATACGTCACCAGAACTATGCCCAAGGACGCCCCCTGAGCTCGGTCTGGCTTGGCCGGCAGGTTCACACCAAGACCTCGCTCTCATGTTGAACAACAATCCGAGCCTAGATAAGTCTTAATGTCCTGTCAATCTTTTTTACTGTTGTTGATTGAACCGCGCCAGATCAGCCGCGCCAACCAGCCCCGCCGACGCACCCAATTCGGCCTGGCAAATTTTCGCAAACGGACGGTAGCCCCGGCCGGAAAGCGTGCGGCGGTAGGTTTCTTCGGCGGTAGCCACCAGCTGCCTCGACGCCGTGCCCAGGCCGCCGCCAATCACGATGGTTCCAGGGTCGAGAACCGAAACGAGGTTGGAGATCCCCAAGCCAAGCCAGCCGCCCATATCTTCAATCAGGTCCTTGCACGCGGGATCGCCCTCGGCAGCCAGCCTGGTCACTTCTGCCCCGGTCACGGCTTCCGGGTTATCCCCCACGGCCTCGCGCAGGCGGAAGGCTACCGGCGACTTGCTGCGCACCAGTTCAGCGCCTTCGCGCCCCAGGGCATTACCAGAGGCGTACTGTTCCCAGCAGCCCCGGTTGCCGCAGGCGCAGCGGTGCCCGCCGGGGACAATGACCTGATGCCCGAATTCCCCGGCGATGCCTGACTTGCCGCGATGGATCTGGCCGCCGAGGATCACGGCCCCGCCGATCCCGGTTCCCAGTGTCAGGCAGACCATGTCGCTCTCGCCGCGTCCGGCGCCGAAACGATGTTCGGCCCAGCCGGCGGCGTCAGCGTCATTGACCAGGGTGACCTCGTGGCCCACCAGCTGCATCAGGCGATCGCGCACCGGCTCATTGCGCCAGGACAGGTGCGGGCTGAACAGGACGTTTTTGCCTTTGCGGTCCATCCAGCCAGCGGCACCGATGCCCACCGGCATCCGATCGTTGCCCTCGGAGAGCTCAAGGATCATGTCAGCCAGGGCCCGTTCGGTGCCGGCCACATCATGGTTTGGCGTCTCGCGGTGGATCTGCCCGTAGACATTTCCCTCTTCATCCACGAGAGCTGCAAGGATTTTGGTGCCACCGATGTCAACGCCGATGGAAAGATTAGCTGGATGCACAATTACCTATCCTATGAGCATCCAGGCCGCTCTGCCCAAGAATGGCAACTGAACTGGACTCAGTGATCCTGGGATTCCGCCAACTTCGGCACCGGCATCTTGATCTGCCCGGTTTGGATCTTCTCGAATTCATCGGGCGAGACGACAGGGATTTCGTAGCCTTCCTTGTCGATCAGCTTGCCGTTTTCAAAGTGGTCGCCTTCGATCAGGCCACAGATTTCGTCCTGCTTCACCATGCGAGGCGGAGCGGCCGAGAAGACCGAGGCATTCTTGGTATTGCCGAAGGTGAATTCATTGAACAGCAGGTTCAGCAGCACTGCCATGATGGCTGCCGAAGAAATACCGGAGTGGAAGATGCTCTCGAACCAGGTCGGGAAGCCGGCGTAGAAGTCTGTTTTGACAATCGGGATGCAGCCGAAGGCAATCGAGGCCGCGACAATCACCAGGTTCATGCCGTCGTACTTGACCTTGGACAAAGTTCGGATTCCAGAGGCCGCTACCGTGCCGAAGAGCACGATGCCTGCGCCGCCGAGCACCGGAGTCGGGATCGCCGCTACCACGCGTCCTAGGACTGGCAACAGTCCGAGCACCACCAGGATGCCGCCACCGGCTGCAACGACGAATCGGCTGGTGATGCCGGTGATGGCCACCAGTCCGACATTCTGGGCGAAGGCCGACTGGGTGAAGGTATTGAAGATCGGTGCCACAGCGGACGAAGCCATATCGGCGCGAAGGCCGTTGGCGATGCGTTTGGAATCAACCTTTGACCCGGCAATCTCGCCCACCGCGAGGATATCCGCGGTCGTTTCCGTCAAAATCACCAGCACCACGATGGTCATGGAAATGATGCCGCCGATCTCGAACACCGGCATGCCGAAGGCCAGCGGCTGCGGGAAGGCGAAAATCGCGCCGTTCCCGACCTGAGAGAAATCCGCCATGCCCAGCAACGCTGCAGCTACCGTGCCCAGCACGATGGCCAGCAAGATCGACATTCGGGAGATCGCGGCATTGCCGACCTTGGACAGCAGCAGGACTACCAGGAGCGTTCCAGCGGCCAGCCCGATGTTTGACAACGAACCGTAGTCATCGGCCTTGGCGTCTCCGCCCATGGCCCAGTTGGCGGCCACCGGGGTCAGCGAGATGCCGATCATCGTGATGACCACGCCGGTGACTACCGGCGGGAAGAAACGGATAATTCGTGCGAAGAACGGGGCAATGAGGAAGCCGATGAGCGCTGCAACCAGCACGGCGCCGAAGACCGCCTGGATACCCCCGCCACCATTGACGATGGCCACCATCGTGGCCACGGACGCAAAGGACGTGCCCTGTACCAGTGGCAGTTGAGCTCCGAAGAACGGGATGCCGACGGTTTGCAGAATAGTGGCCAGTCCGCCAACGAAGAGGCAGCAGGCTACCAATAGGCCGATATCTGCCGGCGAAACTCCCGCGGCGTTGCCGATGATCAATGGCGGGGCGATGATGCCGCCGTACATAGTCAATACGTGCTGCAGGCCGTAGGCAAAACTCTTCCCTACGGAAAGTTTTACATCCTCGGGCCGGATGCCTTTGGTAGATTCATCAGGTGTAGCGCTCAAGGCTGACCTCCTACGTCAGTCGCTGCCAAGGGTGTGCCGGTGTGTCCGCACCGGCACACCCTCAACGCTGTTCGGTTAGATAAATGCCGGAATATTGGCCCAGATCGGATGATTCGCTTCGGTGCCTTCACGGGTGATGGTCGCTTCGATCAATCCGTAAGGGCGGTCCGCGGCGAAGAAGACCTCGTTGGGGTTGTCCTGGCCGAAGGGTTCCAGGTCCACAAGGAAGTGGTGCTTGTTCGGCAGGGACATCTTGATCTCGGCGATTTCCGGGTGGGCTTCCAGAACTGCCTGGCCCATCTGGAACATGGTCTGCTGCAGTGCGTAGGAGTGGGTCTGCGCGAACTGCGTGAGCAGCAGGTTGCGCACCGAGGAATACACGCCGTCAAAGTCGATGCCTTCGGCGATGGCCTCCTCGGTGTAGCGCCAGCGTGCGGTCACGTCGGTGGCCAGGATGCGGTCGGTCGTTTCCTTCAGGGTCGTGTACTTGTCCCTCGGGAAGCCGTGGAACTCGCTTCCGGTGGACTTCAGGACCGTGAGATCCTCAAGGCCGGCAACAATGGACTTCTTGCCCTGCGCGTCGATTTCCAGGACCGCGGTGCGGACCTCGGATTTGTTCTGCGAGAATGCGTGGTCGTGATCGTTGATGCGGTCCCAGAAGAACTGCTGCGCTGCCCAGCGGCCACCGGTGATCCAGTCGAATTCGCCGGTGAAGTGCTCTCCGAGTTTCACGAGGAATTCCTCTACGGAGCCCACGCCATTGCGGGCCAGACCGTACACGGTGTTCTTCTGCGTGTCGGTGGCGACAACGCGGGAGTTGTCGCCGTCCTGGTGGGCTGCGCTGAAGTCGCCGTGCAGCTGGCTGGTGACATTCAGATCCTGGATCTGATGGCGCGCGGTGTCGCGGGTGATCTTGACCAGGCGTACTTCCGCCTTGCCGTACTGGTTGGATCCAAGCACGATCTTGGTCTGGGTTGGGGCAGTGATTTCGGTAGTCATTGTTCTAGCTCCCTCGGTACGTGGAATATGCAAACGGGCTGATAAGAAGAGGTACGTGGTAATGCTCATCGACGTTATTCACGAAGAAGTCGATAGTTACCGCGGGGAAGAAGCTTTCCGTTCCCTGCTTCCCGAAGTAGTCCCCGGTTTCAAAAGAAATCCGGTAGCGGCCGGCTTCAACCTGTATCGGCCCAAGGTTCTTGATGCGTCCATCCGCATCGGTTGCACCTGTTCCGATTTCTTGCCAGCCGGATGCCGACTTGGCTTCCAGCGTGGCCTTGACACCGGAGGCAGGCCTCCCGGTCCCGGTGTCGAGTATGTGGGTGGTGATGTGGCTGCGCTCTGCGCTGTCATCCGCCATGGTCATCTCCTAGAAGTTGGAGGGAATTAGTCGGTAATTAGGTCGTTGAGCCGAAGAACGGCTATTTCACGCAGCTGCGTGGCGACTTCGGCAAGTTCGGTGGCGTCGTCGTTCGCCAGCCGGCGTTCGCATTCGGCCAAGATCTCTTCGGTGCTGCGACCGGCGGCACGGATGAGGAACACGCGGTCAAAGCGCTGCTCGTAGTCCTGGTTCGCTGCTTTCAAGCGCGCGGTGGCGTCCCCATCCAGATTCAAAGTTGATTGCTCGCCGCGAGAAAGATCCGCTTCCTTGCTTTCGCCCTGTGCTCGTTCGCCGATGCGCGGGTGCTGCGCCAAAGCGGGGTCCAGCTCCTGCGGTTCAAAGGGGGTGATGCCACTCAGCGCATAGGAAGCGAGTTCGTCCCGGTCAGCGAAGGGACGAGCGGAGATCAGTTCGTTGATCCAGCGGTCGACATCAACGCAGGGCCGAAGGAAAGTTTCTGCTTCAGCTGCGGAGAGTTCGTTGAATGCGTCGAGGTGCATCGGGTGATCAGCTCTTTTCTTCGGTCGACATTCCACGGACCTTGGCTGAACACCCTTACCACCGAAAATCATGATTTCGGCTTCGACTCGATGCTGGTTTCGTGGAACCTTGTTGCTCAACTGTAATCCACTTCACAGCGGTTGCGTCAAGAGAAAAACCGAAAAATTTACACGTCCTTATTTTGTTAAATAATCTTCACGCGACCGCGAAACTATTTGCCCAGACCCCTTGCCAACACCCTGTCGAGCCTCACATAATAGTTTCACTAGATAAAAGATAGTTTTCACGATACGAAAGTATTGCCAGCCGAAGGAGGGAACCATGACCGCCACCAACCCGACAAAATTTAACTTCTCCGCCGAAGAGAATCGCCCCCTGGGAATGACTGAGGCATTGCGCACGGGACTGTTTCAGTCCATCGACAACCTGGATCCGGACATTGTCCGGCAGCCTAGGATCTCCAGCACCGCACCGTCGCTGTGGACCAAGATTCTTGGGGCCTCCGCCGGCAGCTAAGGCCAGCTACTCCCGGCTAGGAATGGGCTAGCAGCTGCAGCAGGATGACAACAACGCCAGCTGCGGCCAGTAACACCATCAGCAGCGTAAAGCTCGCGATGATGTCCGCGACGAAACTCGCCATCAACACCGCAACGACAGTCTCGACGAGGCTCAGTGCCGCGGCACCGGCCGTTGGCTCGTGTCCGTGAGAAGCACTGGCAATCATGACGGCGAGCGCAGTGAAGGCAACATACACGCGCTCTTTGAGAGTTGACGCCAGCTCTTTTGGTGTCGGCTCCTATTCATTGAGCTGCTTGTCCACCGCTGCCGCTGCGTCCTGGCTTACGAGATTTCCGAGCCCGCTTTATCCCTCCGTTGCAGTCCAGAAAATCAGCGAACACGGTGTTTCGCGCAGCCAAGCATTCCCACGACTGGGCCATTGCGGAAACACCCCATTGACTCCCAGGTGCCCCATTGGCGGAACTCACGGCTCTTCCGGACCAGACCATGGAAACCTGGGCCACCGAAGACATATTCCTGTTGTGCGGCTGCGGTGGCTGATTACTTTAGGACCAGCTGGGCCAGCACAGGCAATGCAATAACGGACAACAGGCAGGTGATCACGATAGCCACCGCCGTGGGTTCGCCATCTCCAGTGTCGTTGTGCGCCATGATGTAGGCGGTGGCGCTGACCGGCATGGCGGCCATCAATACCGCCGCGTTGAACCACACGCGGTCCAGGCCGGGGGCAAAAAGCTGGAGCATCAGCACGGTGAGCAGTGGCAGCGCCACCAGTTTGCCGATGATCATGGCCAGCATGGAGCTCTTGGCCCGCGCAGCCGGCGCCGTAGCCGATTTCACTGGCGCATTCCTGGCCGCGCGTGAACGTTCGATGGTGCGTTTCAGGGACATGCCGATGACAAAGAGCGCTCCGGGAGCCGCGGCGGCGGAGAGCAGGTCAATGGTGTCGTCAATGGGATCCGGCACGCGGATTCCCGAGAGCACCACGGCACCGCCGATGACCATGGCCCACGTGACCGGGCTATACAGCAGCGCGTTGCGAATGGTGCGCGAAAGCCGGGATCCGCTGGCAGGATGCTGCCCTGCACCAGCCCCGGCAGGCAGCATGATCTGCGCGAGGATCGGGAACCCGACCATGAAGATGATGTTGTGCACCAGCTGGCCCATCCCGGCGGCGAAGCCGGCCTGCGGGCCCATCACCCCCAGGATCACCGGAATACCGAGATAGGAAACGTTGCCAAAACTCGTGGTGAGCATTCCGGCAAGCGCGCGGGCTTTCCCCACGCGCAGCAGGTATCTGAACAGGATCCAGCTGAGCCCGGCAAAGAGCAGTGTCGCGGCAATGCTGATCCAGAGGAATGAGAAGGGCACCCCCTGGCTGATGTCGGCGCGGGCCACCACTTTGTACAGCAGCGCAGGCAAGGCCACGTAGAACACGAAGACGTTCAGTGCCGGTTCGACGGAGGCCGGAAATTTGGGTGCGTAACTCGTGCCGTAGCCGATGAGCATGATGAAGAACAGCGGCAAGACACCGTAGAGCACGTCGACGAACACAAGACTCCTTTGAAGGTTGACCGGCCAAGATGCTGTGGGCCGGACATATCAACCCTAGTTGCTTGGGCAGCTTTGGCTCCATCCGGCCACAGCGGCCACGCAACATCCGGTGTCTGGACTGGGTATTGCCGGCAGAGGTTCCTAGGATGGGAGAAGGCACGCTACACCGATGCAGTTGGAACCTGGCAAGGAGAAAAGATGTCCCAGTCCCCTCGTCCGCATGGGCAGGCTCGCACCGTGGTGATCACTGGTGCCGGTTCAGGCATCGGACGTGCCACCGCACGCTTGCTCCTATCGCAGGGTTGGAATGTTGCGCTGGCAGGGCGCACCGAGGCCACCTTGGAAGAGGCCGCGCAGTCGCATCCATCGGCTTTGGTGCATCCGGCCGATGTCACCGATGCGGGAGCCGTGGATGAGCTTTTCGCCGCGGCGCATGCTCGATTCGGCTCGGTCGACGTGCTCTTTAATAACGCTGGAATCTTCGGGCCATCGGTGCCGATTGATGAACTGAGCCCTGAGCAATGGGAGCAGGTGAGCCAGATCAATCTGACCGGAGCTATCAACGCGGCCCGTGCTGCCTTTGCGCATTTCAAAGCCCATGGTGGTGGCCGCATCATCAACAACGGCTCGATTTCGGCTCAGGTTCCGCGGGTGAATTCGGTGGCCTACACGGTGACCAAACACGGAATCGCGGGGCTGACCAAGGCGTTGGAGCTTGATGGCCGCCCTTATCGCATCCGTGCCACGCAGGTGGATATCGGCAATACGGCCAGTGACCTGCTCGATGATTTTGGCGCTCATTCCGGGGCCTTGCAGCCCAGTGGCCAGCGCATGGTTGAGCCGACCTTCCCGCTGGAAGAGGCGGCACAGGCCATCGCCTATATCGCCGCGGTTCCCCTGGGAACCTCAATTAATCAGTTCACCATTACCGCCGGTGGCATGCCCTATATCGGACGGGGCTAGGGGAAATCCAATGAACGTAGAAGTCCCTTCAACGTGTGGCAATGCTCCACGGCATCAGATCATTACCGAAGTTCTAGCCACGATTTACCGCAAAGACTTGCCCGTACTTGAACAATGGCTTTCACCGGACGTTCGGTGGATCGTCGCTGGAATTCGACCCTTGGACGGCTTGGATGCAGTGCGCGAATGGATACTTGCGGCACCAGAAACGCGAACTGTGCAGTTTCTCAGCGTGCTAACGCACGGTGCGGAAGGAAGCGCTGATGGCCAAAGCTACGACACTAATAATTCCGTGACCCACTTCAGCCACGTCCTGAGATTCGCTTCCGCCGGCAAAACCGCAAAGATCAAGCAGATCCGCAGCTACTTCGTGAAGCAGTGAACCGTAGGGTTGGCAGTCTAGAAGTATTCAGCGAGCAACGATTCAAGCTTGCCCAGTGCTGAATGCCAAGCCTTGGTGCTCGAATCAACCACCTCGTAGGGCAATGGGCCCTGAGTCAGGGTCAGCATGGTCTGGCCCGCGAATTCCTTGAACTCGATGCGGGTTTCAATGACAAGGTCCAGTGTCATCTCATGAGGTCCGTCGGCACTGACCAGGCACTCGTACTCATCAAAAGTGGTTAGCACCGCTTTCAGCGGCACCTTGGCCTCTGGGTTGCCGACCTGCACCATTTCCAGTTCGTGGCGGCCGCCAACTTTGGCTTCAAAAACGACGGACCCTTCGTTGACTGCCCAGCCATGTGGACCCCACCATTGCGCGATGATTTCAGGCTCTACAAAAGCTGCCCACACGGCGGTTTTCGGAGCGGAAAACTGTCGTGCAATCACCAGTTCAGTCATCGATTCCATGAGTTCAATGGTATCGCTAGTTAAAGTTGCTGTAGCCCCAACCTTGGCCTCAGATCACTTTCATTCTCTTAGCAAAACAGCGGAAAAGTACCACAAACGATGGCAGACGAGAACGCCGGCTCTGCCACGTTGGTCGCAATCGAGTTCAAGGCGAAGGTGAAAGTGAAAAGCAGGTTAGACATTTAGTGTTCTCCGTACTCGTGAATGCGAGGATGATCTGTCGTGGCATTCGCATGCCACCAACTACTTTTCATCGAGGTCGCGGTCTCGCACCTATACAAAAGAACAGTTCTCGCAAATTATCTACTGTCAGCTGGATTTATTCTGTCCCTGCAAATCCCTCAGAACTCTTCCGTTCTCCCCAGATGTAGAAAGCAATATGCCTCTCTACCGACCCGATCTTCTTGGGCCAAGAATCGTTGAACTTTTGTACACCGCAAGACTGTACGGAAGTACAGGGTCGCTTGATTCAACCGCTAATACAGTCGATATCAACAACAACGATTCCAAACCAGGAAGGGCCCATCATGAACGGATTGCAGCTAACCGGCGTTAGTCGCAGCTTCGGGGACCGTACCGTCTTGCACAGCATGGATCTTTCGGTCCAGCGCGGCGAGATCGTCGGTTTCATCGGAGGCAATGGTGCCGGCAAGACAACCAGCATGAGGTTGATCTTGGGACTACTGAGCGCCGATCAAGGACAAATTACGTGGGATGGCAAACCCATCTCCGCCCAGGATCGTCGCAACATCGGTTACATGCCTGAAGAACGCGGACTTTACCCACAAATGCCGGTGCGCGAACAGATCATCCACTTTGCATTATTGGAAGGTCATAAGCTTTCCGCTGCCCGCACGGTGGCAGATGATCTCATCTCTTCATTGGGACTTCAGGGTAGAGAACGCACGCTCATTCAGGATCTCTCGCTGGGCAACCAACAGCGTGTTCAGTTAGCAGTTTCGCTGGTGGGCGACCCAGCACTACTGGTACTCGACGAACCATTTTCTGGCTTAGATCCCAGCGCTGTGTCAACCATGGGCGAATTGATCCGTGAACAAGCCGCCCGCGGAGTCGGCGTTCTTTTCTCTTCTCACCAACTGGATCTAGTTGAACGACTCTGTGACCGGGTCTGCATTCTCGACCAAGGTCGAGTTAAGGCCAGCGGAAGCATCACGGAACTAAAAACCGAAGGCAAAAGTCGTTGGCAGCTGAACTTCTCCCACAATGCAGATGCCTTCGCAGCTGAAACAGCAATGCTCCGGGACGTCGTCGTGACGAGGTCTTCCGCAGATCGAACCAGCGTTATGGTCTGCCTGGAAGGCGATGACCGCGACATACCTACGCAGCTTCTAGCCATTGCCCAGAGACACGGTGGACTGCGCAGCATCGAATCCGTTCAACGCTCTCTGGATGAACTACTCACGAAGCAATACATTTCGGCTGGTTTGGCCACAACAGCCGCAACCGAACCAGTGACAACAGCATCGGAGGCAAGTAAATGAATACCGCTACCTTAAACATCGGCACAGTTTCGAAATCACGGCAAGCACTACGCGAAACAGGACTAGTTATCCGTAGGGAAATCCTCACCCGAACGGCAAACCGCACCATTCTGGTGACCACCGGGCTGCTCACATTGGGCGTCGGTGCTGCAGCAAGTGTTGGAGGCTGGTTTCTCGTCAACTCCCCGCAGGGCCTTGATACTTTCAACCTGAACCCACGCATGCTCTTCGCCACCGCCATGATCTGCGCGCTACTGACCTCTCTGGTCTATTCCTCACAAAGCTTGACCTCCGGAGTGGTGGAAGAGAAGTCCTCCCGAGTTGTTGAAATCCTGCTCACCAAGATCGGAATCGGGCCGCTACTTGCCGGCAAGTTACTGGGTATCGGACTGGTCACGCTGGCTCAACTATTAGTGATCGGCGGTGCCGGAGTACTCGGGTTCACGGTGATGGGCGGGTTCTCTCTTATTGATATCCAGGTGGGCCCATCATTGATGTGGTTCATGGTGTGGTTCTTGCTCGGCTATGCAGTCTTCGCGCTGCTCAACACTGCTTTGGCAGCCACTGTGGCCCGGCAGGAGGACCTGGCTTCGGCAGTCATGCCGCTGTCGGTATTGCAAATGGTCCTTTTGGTTATCTCGCTGTACGTCTTACCAACTCACCTTGATAACGCCTGGCTCCATGCTCTGTCCTTTGTCCCGCTATTTTCCTCTTATCTGATGCCTATTCGATTCGGTCTTGACGGTATTGAAATGTGGCAAATGATTGCGGCCGCCGGCCTCAGTTTGATGGCAATCCCTGTCCTGTTTTGGGTTGCAACCCTTCTTTATCGCAACAATGCTTTGCGCACCGGGTCCCGAGTCTCCCTGCGTACTTCCCTGAGCGCGGCCGACTAATACTAATTCCGTAAACCTGATCACTACACGTCTTTGAAAGGGCAAAAACAATGCCTGAAATCAACACCGCGCAAAATAGCCCATCCAAATCCCCGAAGCTGAAGAAGCACCTTCGAAATCTCGCTCTGCTCCTCATGGGCATCGCCGTGGCTTACGCCATCACTACCTTCCTGGCCTAGCCACTGTCCAAACCTCATAGCCTGAAAGCGCATCGCCATGACCGTCATTCTTAATCCCTCACCTCCAGCGTCCCAAGCTGGCACCACGGCAGCGCAGCAGGCCCAACCTCTACTAGATGGTCTTGGCCGGGCACAGATCCGCACAGTTTCACCGACACAATTTGCTGGACGCAATGGCAGCTGGATCATGGAACTAACAGACGGGAGTCGGATCTTCGTCAAGAAGTTCAATACGTCTGCGACATCACCGCAGGCATTTGCCCGATCAATGAACTTTTCAACCTTTGCTAGAAACTATCCACAGCATGCGCCTAGCACCCCCAAGTTGTTAGCAGGGGATGAATCAACTGGCCTGTTGCTGTTCGACTACTGTTCGGGAACCAGTCTGGCTCATCTGATCGTCCAAGATGCTTTGCCCGTGAGTTTCGCGGCAGATTCCGGCAGGTTACTGGCGCGATTACATTCAGGCCCTACTGACGGATTGGAACCAGCGGGTAGCACGCTACCGGTGCAGATGTTGCGCTTCGGTGTCACACGTACCAGGTACTTGGATTTCACGTTGGCAGAGCTCAGCCTGTACCCAACGTTGCAACAGGACGGCGAACTTCTTCAAGCACTCGAAGCCCTACATGATGCTGAGGAGACGAACCGCAAATCACCAATTCACGGTGATTTGCGGTGGGACCAATTTCATCTGAACGATTCGCAGCTGAATCTGTTGGATTGGGAAGACTTCTGCCTGGGAGACCCTGCACGAGACATTGGAACACTGGCCGGGGAATGGATTTACCGCGCGGTGCTCGACACGGTCACATCTCGTGGCGGAGCCGATTCCCCACCCGAATATTTTGATGAAAACAGTGCGACAACGCTGATATCTCACCGGCTAGCTGCAGTAGTTCCGCAGCTACAAGAGCTGTGGCACCACTATCGGCTTAATTCCAGCACCGATGACACGCAACTGGCATTGCGCGTCACAGCACGGTTGGGGTGGCATTTAGTGGATCGTTCAATGGCTAGGGCAGCCATGGTTTCCAGGCTCCCCGGCATTGAACGGGCAGCGGCCGGCATCGGCCGTAGAGCCTTGCTGGACCCCGCACGATATAGCCACGCACTAGGTTTCGGAAAGGACTGAGAATGAACGCCCTGCTTACGGCAACTGACACTGGTTTCACTGACATCCTGGCTACTATCTCAGAATCTATGCAGTTGGATCTGGCGAAAATGACGGCAAGTATCGATGAGCATCAATTCGGTGCGTCAAGTCCCGGAGAGCTCAAGAACGAACTGAGCGCCCAGATTTATAAGCATCTGCACATCCGCAATCCCCTTATAGATACCCAGCCTACAACCGGAGAACAAGATCTAGCTGCGCAGTTCATCCCCCTAGTGCCACACCGAAGTATCTGGCAGGTAGCGGACCGTGGATTTGAAAGTTCGGCTTCAGTAGATGGAGAATCCCACGTCATCGTGAAGCTCGGCGGTGTCAAGGTTCTATTACCTCAGTGCGACGTACGTAGGGACACTGCGGAAGAGACGTTGACCGTACGTCTACCCAGCTGGCGTGTTCGAACCACACCAGGATATTTGCTGGTTCTCGGTGAGCTTTCCCCAGGGCCTTCCACGGACACTGCAAGACTCTATTTTAGTTGTGAAACCCCTGCTCAAGCCTTAGAACTCTTTCCCGCGTTACTTCGAGCGCTTGCAGCTTCGGGAAAGGGATACCACCTCAAAGCACTGTCATCCTCATTGGCTTACCCCCGCAGCGACGCGATCGTTGCCTACGTACCGGCAGTGCACGCTATAAAAATCGCAGACATGCTCAGTCGGTCCATAACAGACCTGACGAGCACTCCGAATAGCCTTTCGATATTCACCCAGCCGCTTGGTAACGGAATCGCCCTGGCCGAAGAGAGTATCGATCAACGTCCGTCCCACCGGTCGCTAAGCTTTGGGCAACATCGCTCTCGGGTTCTAGCCGACGCACTTTTCCGTGAAGACCGCGAAAAGATCGGTTTACCTCAGGCGTGGAATTTAGAAGCGACCGCGGCCCGGATCGACCCTAACCAGCCATCTGCCAACCTGTGAATTTTCCTCACTGGCCACACACCCATCACAAAAATGCCGTCTCGCCGGCCTATCACTAAGGAGCACCATCATGAGCAACGCCACCGCACTAACCGACTTAGCCCAGGCGCACACGATCTATGCCGCACCAGACGAACTCGGCGCCGACGCGGCCGCAGAAGCCCCTGCAACCAGCCCACTGTGCATCGGCATCATCGTCGGCGCTACCCTCGGCACCGGCTGCTAACCCACCCACAAGAATCAGTCCACCCAATCAATCAAGGAGCACCATCATGAGCAACGCCACCGCACTAACCGACTTAGCCCAGGCGCACACGATCTATGCCGCACCAGACGAACTCGGCGCCGACGCGGCCGCGGAAGCCCCTGCAACCAGCCCACTGTGCATCGGCATCATCGTCGGCGCTACCCTCGGCACCGGCTGCTAACCCACTGGGAACGCATTAACCAACCGTCAAACCAAGCACTACCCAATCAATCAAGGAGAACCATCATGAGCAACACCAACATCGTTGAGAACAACAGCGCACTGACCGACCTAGCCCAGGCGCACACCGCCTATGCTGCACCGAGCGAACTCGGCGCCAACGCAGCCGCAGAAGCCCCCGCAACCAGCCCATTCTGCGCAGGCGTTCTGATCGGCGCAACCTTGACCGTGGGTTGCTAGCACACACCTCTATCAATCACTGCGGCGGAGTACTTGGCCGGCAACGGTCATTCGCTCCGCCGCAACATTCCACAGCTACCCCAGAGGAACACCATGACCACAGCGCACAGCACCATGCCAGCTCAGGCACTGGATCTTTCGTTGGACGGCTTCGGCTATCGTAAAGTTGCGCTGGTTCTGACAGGTTCTGCTGCGACCCAAGTCATGCCATTCTGGCTCGATTGGATTCTGGCCGCAGCTCCCCACACGCAGTTCAGAATCATCATGCGAGACTCCGCGAGCCGCTTCATCACTCGACACAGCTTGGAAACGCGTTTGCGTGCTCGTGTACATTCCGATCATTGGGAAGACGAGGTGATCGCCGAACATGTGGAGCTAGCCGAATGGGCAGATCTCATACTGATCTATCCCGCAACCTTGGACTATGCATCGCGGCTCGCCAGCGGAATTACCGATTCCCCCTCATTACTCGCTGCGCTCAGTACAAGTGCACCGGTATGCATCGCTCCCGCGCTACCACCCCGCGCGCTGTCCAATCCACTGGTAACCAATATCTTGGATGTTTTGCGCGCCCCAAAGAACTTCGTGGTCATCGATCCGGTGCCTGGACCCAGCGAATCTAGTGATATCGCTCAAGCGTGGGTACCGCCACCTTTCCCAGCAGTGCTGCGTCGTCTCGAAACGTTACGAATTGCTGGAACTATCGGCTCGACAACGGATCGCTAATGACGACTGTTAACTTCACTCCGGACGCAGGCTTCAGGGTACAAACAGGGTTGTTGGCCACCGAAGTAACGAGTCATGACGGCGTATATACGTGGCAACATCGCCTGGGCGCACACGCCCCGGTCGGTTTTTCCACCCTTGCGCCATCTGGGCAAACGAAAGAAACTCGCGATTCAGAATTGGTCATTTGGGGACAAGGCGACAACATGGATCGCAGTTACCGAACCCACGCCGGTTCATCCCTCGCGATTCATCTTTTGGATCCCCAACCGGTCAAGTTGCGAGCTATCGGGAAGCTCTGGGGCGCTGCGCTTAACGAGGTACACAATGTTCGTCCTGCTTCCAAAGTAACTTTCACCAAGCCTCGCACCTTGCAACGCGCTGCCGCATGGCTCGACGGCTCCTGGAAACCAGCTCGTACCGTTCTTGCCTCCGCCGGACTGAGCCGCCTAGTTGATTGGGCTATTCGAATGGGCGAAGGCCCTCATCGTGTACTTGTACACGGTTGCCCCGGAATGGCCCACTGGGTCATGACTTCCGATGCACGAGCGGGAAGCCTACTAACCGGCGAAGATACTGGCGTCGCGAACCCAATCTACGATTTCGGCTGGGTTCTGGGCGAAATTACAGAGCTAAGGGCATTTCATCCTTTGTTGGGCCCAGGGTTGAACCAGCTAGAGGAAGGTCTCCTCGACTGTTTTCCCGAAGTATCCAACCTGACTGATCTGAACTTGGCTCGTGCGTTCCGACTGGTTCACCACGCCTTTGATTGGCACCACTATGCCGGTGCATCAATTGAACAGGCCGCATTGCTTTTGCGATTAGCAACGAATTACATATCCAACCCGGTAGCAACTGATCAGGAAATCTCATGAACTCGACCCCCTTGGAGGCAGCCCAAATGCGCAGCATGACACTTGATCAGGGTGCCCGCGCAGTCGCCATTCAAAACCCAGCAGCGCGAAACAGTACATTCGTTCTTGCCATTTCTTCAGGGATGCGGCACGAACAACCGGGTGAAGAAGGGATGCTTCACTTACTCGAGCATCTGATTTACCAAGATAGTGCGGCAATCACCTCAAGCGAGCGTGAAGCTGAACTTAACAGCGTTGGTGGTGTCTTGGGCGGACACACTCACATGGACTACACCGAGTTTTATGAAACGGCATTACCTTCTGATCTGTCTGGCATGGCGGCCCGAGTGATTGAACAGGTATTTCATCCAGCATTCAAACCTGAGCAGATTAATGAACAGATCCACGCTGTATGCACCGAACGTTCCCGGCGTTTGGCTCCCGCACCTGGTGAGGTGTTGCCGTTCCCGCACCTGACTTGCCAATATTGGGAAGACCACGCGCATGGCCACGATGGTACCGGCGACAAGAGCTTATTTTCTAGAGTTTCTGTCGAGCGTCTGCAAGATTTGCATGCAAAGCACTACCGCCCTGAACACGCTGTTTTGGTGGCTTTCGGGCCACAAGAACCGTCCGAAATGTTGGAGATCCTCGCGGAAGAAATGGGTTCAGTCTCGATTGCGAAATCCACACCAAAAGCTACGGCATCGCACCCCTTGGAGGCCCGTCAAAACTCGGCGAAAAACCAAATAGTTCATGACCCTGGCTTACCAGGTAGACGACTGCTCGCCGCTACCAGCGCTGCGGACGCACGGACGATTAACGAAGCGTTCCTTGGTGATTTGATTGCCGCTTCTCTGCTTTCAATGCAAACCGGATTGGATTCCAGCGTTGGAATCTTCGGTCCAGCCGACCTAACCGAAAACGACTTATTCATCCTCGTAGATGACACGGGACTCGATCTGGAGCCAATGCTCAGGCTACGAGCATTGGCCTCGGTTGATGACACAATTTTGCTATCTGCCGCGAAAAGGGCACTGTTTACCGTTGAAAAATCCGTGCATGATGATGAACGGCTGGCACGAACTACCGCTCGCGACATGCTTCTTCGAGGATCGCCTAGCTTTGCCCATGAACTGGTGAGCCGGTTAAGGCTTCTTTCGGAGCAGACAACAAGATTTCGCAAACTACTACTAGGTTCAACGCAGCGTCTAGCTACTCAACCGTGGCATACCCTCGATGTGACCCCAACCCTCCAGGAGAATGCATGAGAAGCCTGGCCAAGAGAGTACTAACAATTTCCGATGACCGTTCCAGTTTCCCGGTGCTCTCGCTAGCGTGGCGCACTGACCCGCAACATGAACAGGAAACTCGACGATTGTTGACTCAGAGTTTCGGCCATACTGACCGGTCGGTTCCGGTTTGGCACCAGTTCTCGGGCGACAACGGGTCAGTAATTCTGACGGTTGCCGCTGAACAGCCGCAACTGGAGCGGTGGTTGCGGTCCATGGCTCACGAATCCTCGCGTCTCGATTCCACGTTGGTCTCCGGACCGACGATCGCTTTGGTCGGAACCTTCGCTGATGCCAAAAATTTCCTTGCCACTGCTACCGACCTGTTCCCGAGAAATGACTCAGAAACTGCAGTGCTACCGAGCCGAATGCAGCAAAACATGGTCCAGGGCTATCAGCAGACACTGATTACCGGCCAAGACCCAAGCCAGAAGGCCGGAGAGGCAGCCTGCTTCTTGGCACTGTGCCTATTATCGGGAGGGTCTTCGGCAATGCTACCCCGCACGGTATCGAGCCTTGGGAACGGGGCTACGGTCCAAATTTCCCGGGGTCTTGTGCAACGCCGGGCTGCCATCACTTGGCAAGGAATTTGCCGAGGGAGCGGCGGATTGCAGGTTTTCGAAATGCTCGCCCAAGCCCTGCCCGCGCAACTCAAAGCCATGAATGACGCCGAGGTGCAACAACTCAAGCACTTCGCGCTGGCAAACCTTAGTCGTGCATGGCGCTCACCGATAGAACTGGCGCAAACCGCGAATCAGTACCAGATCATGGACTGGGGACAGTCATTGATCTCTAGCCCGCAACCAGAACTTGATCGAGTAACGCGCGAAGACTTGGATCACGCAATGGATCAATTACTACGCCCTGTGTTGGAAGTTCTCGGCCGAAGCTAAGTGGAAGTATTACACGCGCTAGCTAGACTCGCGGCACCCTTCTAATATCTAACAGCCCGTATTCCATAGACTTAACGAGGATTTGCACGCGGTCGCGAACTCCGAGCTTTTCCATTACCTTAACGAACCGCGCCTTCACGGTCGATTCGGTAACGTACAACTCTTCGGCCATTTCCTTATTGCTCATCCCTTTGCCAAGCAACACGATGACTTCAAGCTCTTTGTCAGTTAGGGCCTCAGATAATTTTGCATCAGGTTCAACTTGCGCTGGAATCGAGTCGGCCAGCCCGGAAACGACGTGGCGAGTTACCTCAGCGGAAAGCACCGATTCACCAGTCATTACTTTGTGGATTGCTTCGGTGATCTCTTTAGGCTGAGCGTCCTTGACAAGATATCCGCTGGCTCCAGCACGGAGTAGGTCCACTACGTAACGGTCCGTATTAAAGGTACTCAGCCCAATAATCGCGATTTCTGGATTGTTTTGATGGATCTGCGCAGTGGCGGCCACCCCGTCCATTACCGGCATCTGCATGTCCATGAGAATCACGTCCGGACGTAGCCCGGCAGCCTGAAGCACAGCAGCTTTCCCGTCAGCAGCTTCTCCAATGATCTGGATGGTGGGATCCGAGGAAAGGTAGTCACGCAAGATTTCGCGAGTCAGAGTTTCGTCGTCAACGAGCAGTACGGTGCTCAAGGCTTCTCCTTCTTACCTGGCGCCATGACCACACGGCGCTACACCCTTAGTTTGCCTTAGAAAGTCCATCTAATGGAATCGTGACGCTGGTTGTCCACGCTCTATCAGCTTCGCCAGCTTCCACAAACCCACCGAAAACCCTACAACGTGCGCGCATGGCCTCAAGCCCGGTTTTTGAAGACACGATCGGCTTTTCGTCCGATACGTCATTCGTAGCTAGGAGTTGAACGTTACCCTCGCGAACATATAGGCCCACTTCAACACTGCTCGCGGGGACCGCGTGTTTGAGAACGTTGGTGCCCAGCTCTCGAATGGTTCGGCGGAGCGCCTGCCTCAAACTGGCTGGAATACGGGCAACTTCGCCCTGCACCGTGAGCTTCACTTCATATCCTGAACTCTGAAGCGCATCCGCCACCGCATCCAGATCATGTACCAGACCCACGGCCGTCGTAGTTTCTCCAGAAAGTTCAGCCAGATCGATAATGCTCGGACCAACTGTTGCTCTTTCGCCAGCTGCGTCAGATGCTTTATCTTCTTCCTTGAGAAGCAGTACTAGCGAACGAAGATCCTGCAATGTCTGCTGTGCGGAATTGCCAATTCCCTCGAGAATCTCTGAAGTTTTCCTCTGGTCGTCCACAAACTCTGCGCGCCTCGCCTGCATCGCGATAATAGTGACGTCATGAGCCACGATGTCGTGTAGCTCGTGTGCAAGTAAGGTTCGTTCGTTGGCGCGAATTTTTGCCTGCTCGACTTCCAAATCCTCGATGCGTTTGGTGCTACTTTCGTGACGGCGGCGAAACGCATTCAAGCTGAGTCCTGCCGCACCAGCGAAGGCAACAAAGACTCCCACCATGGCCACCGCGAACAACGGAGCATCAGGAACCAACAAATACAGGAAGAATAAGAGGACTTCACCCAGCAGAGGAAAAAGCACTGCTTGACGCCAAGGTAGAAGGTAGCAACATCCTGCAACAACAATTACTGAGGGGAAAACTAGCCCCGCCAAAAGGGCGCCCGGCATACCCACTGCAGCGATAATACATATACATGCGAGCCAGAGGGCAGCTCCCGGTAAAGCACCAAGAGATAGTGCCACGAGCGGCAAATAAGGTAGCGCCAATTTCAGCGCCCCATATTTTCCAAATGAGTCTCCGGAGCCTACCCAGACGTCCCCCACATACATGACGAGGGCCAACAGAACCAGCACCAGACGACCAACGATGCCTCCGGGCAACGGCTTAATATCTCCAGTCCAGGCAGTCCGGGCAGTCCGGGCAGTCCGGGCAGTCCGGGCAGTCCGGGCAGTCCAATTTCTCATATCTGACATTGTTCCATCGCCAGTGCTGGTTATTGACATCGTCACGAATTCCATGACGGACTCAGAGTGCGTGGTGTCAGAGTGGTGAATAGCTAAAACTTGCTAGCTATTGCGGTCGACGCCGTGGTTCCAAGCGGCTGACGGTGTAGAGCGTCTGGTCATCCGGCTGGGTTCCCGCGACCTCATGCGCCGCCTTGACCTTCATGGCCCGGTCCCACTTGATACGCTCGCGCGGGCTGGAATCGACCCGGCGTTCGGCAGGACCAAAAATGCTCAGCCCCAAATACTTTAGGCGCCAGAGAACACGGTAGCCAACACCCAATCCGGTGGTATCGGTGATGATTGGCAGTGGCGATTCATCCATGCGCTTGGTCCTCTGCAGTATGCGTGGGCGTTGATGCTTTTGCCTTCAGCATACAGTATTAGTTGGTGCACCAACTAAATTACTGATCACTCCTTGGGAGCGCTGCCACCGGCGGCAATGAGGCGATCCAGGACATTCCTCAATTCAACGACGTCCTTCTCCGAGAGTTCCAGTCGGGACATCATCTCAACCGGCACTTTTAGCGCTTCCTTGCGCAGCTCGGTGCCCTTTGGCGTGGGCTGGAGAATCACTGCTCGTTCATCCTGCGGATTCTTGGTCTTATCCACCAGCCCGGCAGTTTCAAGCCGCTTCACCAGCGGAGAGAGCGTACCCGGATCCAGGTGCAGCTGTTGGCTCAATTCCCGGGCACTCATCGGACCGGAATCCCACAGTGCCAACATCACCAAATACTGCGGGTGGGTCAGTCCCAACGGATCCAGCACAGGCTTATAGGCAGAGATCACCGACCGCGACGCGACCGCCAGGCCAAAACACACCTGCTTTTCAAGCTTTAGAAGGTCATCTTCCGGAAGAATAGCGCTGTCCACGTTGCTGCAAACTCCTTGAATGGGATCAATACCGATCTCTCGATCGTACCGCCCGCCTGCTCACCCCTTGTGGCCAAAGCCCAACGCAGTGCATAACCTAGGCACATGAGCAATCTCGAGAACAGCCCTGCAGAAATCGACTGCGGTAAGGTCGCATCCCCTGCCGAGGTCGAAATCTTGACTCCTCGCGAAGTGCCGCTGGGCGGTCCGCGCGCAATGACCGTCTTCCGCACCCTGCCGCAGAAGCAGCGCAGCCTGATTGGAGCATGGTGCTTCTTGGACCATTACGGTCCCGATGATGTCAAAGCTACCGGAGGCATGAACGTCCCCCGCCACCCCCATACCGGATTGCAAACAGTCTCATGGCTATTCACCGGGCAGATCAACCACATGGATTCTGCCGGTTTCAAAGCTGTCGTCCGACCGGGCGAGGTCAACCTGATGACCGCAGGACATGGCATCAGCCATTCTGAGATCCTCACCGAAGACACCACCATCTTGCACGGCGCCCAGCTGTGGACCGCATTGCCAGAGCACGCTCGCGACATGGAACATACTTTTGAAAACTACCGACCTGAACCAGTCAATGGCCACGGCTGGACCATGTCGGTATTCCTTGGCAGCTACGAGATCTCTGGACAAAAATCCGTCTCCCCCGTCACCACCCACACCGAGCTCAGCGGGGCGGAACTGCGCCTTGAGCCGCACACCGAGATCGACATAGTGGTCCCCGAGCACCATGAGCACGCAGTGCTCGTCGACTCCGGCAGCCTCACAGTCAATGGACACCAGGTAGCGCCGCGGGAATTGGGATTCGTCCGGGCAGGGTGCACCACACTGCACCTAGCCGCCGGCGAAGAACCGGTCTTGGCACTGCTCATCGGCGGTGAACCGCTGAATGAGGATATCTTGATGTGGTGGAATTTTGTGGGTCGAACCCATGAAGAGGTCCTGGCCTTCCGCGCCCAATGGCAAGCCGAAATCTCAGCGGAGCCGGGCGATGCCTCCGAAGACCGCTTCGGTCCTTTTCCTCCCGATACGCCAGCAGCCTTGCCAGCCCCGGCCCTGCCGACCGTTCGCCTGCGTCCACGAGTCAACCCATCCTGAAACCAAGGAGACCCATCATGAGCGAGATCAAGCCAGTATTCTTGTCCGAACGCCGCCGCTTCGCCCTCGATGATGACGGCAAGATCATCGGAGCTGCCCACTACCGGGATTATGATGGCGCTGACGGTGTTGAGCGGATCTTCTTCCACACCACGGTGGACGAGGAATATGGCGGTCAGGGCCTAGCTGGCATCTTGGTGAAGTTCGCACTGGAAAATACCATCGCCAGCGGGGCGAAGATCGTGGCGGTCTGCCCATATGTCAAAAGCTATGTAGCCAAGCACAACGACTACGACCAGCATCTGGTTGAGCCCACCAAGGCCCATTTGGATCTCCTGCCTCGCGGCTAGCCGACTGGCCGAACCGGGATTCCCTTGGTGCGCGGTGAGATGGCAATCAAGATCAGGATCAGTACCAGGCTGAACGTGAACACCGAGATGAACCCGGTGCCAGCTGCGGCCATCGCGAAGATGACGCCGCCGATGGCCGTGGCCCCGGCATTGCCCAAGGAGTCTGCCACGGTCATCGCCGAGGAGTTGAATCCCTGTTCTTCCTTGGATGATAGAGCGAGCATGTTGACGTTTTGCCGGGGGAAAATCAGCCCCATGCCAAACCCGCCCACGGCCCAGCCGCACACCAGCACGAATACCGGCGGGTGGTAGATCGCAGTAGCCAAGGCGGTAGCGATGGCCATGCTTCCGGCCACGGCGCCCAGGGTGATGCAGGTTGCCGACTCGATCTTCTCCCCCAGCTTTCCCTGGAGCCATGAGCCCATGGACCAGCACAGGGCCGACGCGGTCAGGATCAGGCCGGCCCGATCGGGGGCCAGGGAGTAGTCTTCGCGAAGCAGGTAGGGAAGATAGACTTCCACGCCGAAGAAGGCGCCCGTGATGAAAATCCTGGTCATGATGGTTGCCGGCAGCCCGCGGCGCACAAGAAAGGTTCCACGGGGCAAGAGCGGGCGAATCGCCAGCAAGGCGACCACCAGCGCCAGAGCCAATCCGATCAATGACCAGCTGCTGTTCGAATTGCCCAAGAGGTTCATACAGATCACGGCGAGCCCGGTAAGTCCTGCAAGCGCCAGGCGTTTGACCGATACCTTACCTAGGTCATGGTTGCGCTCGGAATCCAGGGACTTGAGCACCGGAATCATCGCGCAGAAGGCGACAAGCACCAGGACTGCCACGCCGGAAAAGACCCAGCGCCACCCAAGGTGCACTGCCATGAGGCCAGCGAGCCATGGGCCAATCATTGCCGGCAGCACCCAGGCCGTGGCGAAGAGTGCGAAGATTTTTGAATGCAGATGCCCTGGATATGCTCGGGCAATCAACACGTAGATGGCCACGGTAATGGCGCCACCGCCGATACCCTGCAAGATCCTTCCAGCAATGAGCATTTGCATGTTTACTGCAGAACCGCAGATCAACAAGCCCACACAGAAAATCGCTACGCTTATGAACAATGGGTACTTGGGTCCCCACCGGTCCGTGACCTCACCAGCAGCCACCATGCCGAGCATTCCGCTGGCGATGGGTGCGGCAAAGGCTAGCGCAAAATAGCGTTCGCCATTGAGCAGTTCACTGACCATCGGCATGACGGTGGTGACCGCCATGGATTCAAAGGCAACGAGAAACACCAGAATGAACATGCCCATGGTGGTGGCCAAGAATTGCGGTGCGTAGATGGTCTCTGTAGCCGGCGCAGGGGTGCGGCCACGATGTCTTAGGGGCATGCCCCCATCATGCCAGTTTTTTCCTAGCCGCCCACAACGTGCAGGGCGAAGGCCGACAGGAATCCGCCGGTGACCAACAGCCCGGTGTAATCATGTTCGACAGCGTAGGCCTCGGGGATCATCGTGTCGGCAATCATGGTCAGGATTCCGCCAGCGGCCACGGCCGTGGCAAAGGCCAGGGCTTCTTCAGGCATGGATTGCATGAGCAGCGCACCGAAAAAGGCAGCCAGACCGCAGGAAATCGCGATGGATCCCCACAGGATGGCAACGGATGAACCCTTGCGGCCGGCTGATTTCATTTGAGCCGTACTGGCTAGGCCTTCGGGCACGTTGGATATGAAGATGGCGATGAGCATGGCGGGATTGATGCTCGCGCTCGCGACAACGCTCAGTCCCAGAGCCACCGACTCGGGGATGCCATCAATGAGCGCGCCCACGGCCAATGCGCTTCCGGATGAGCTGTCGCTATTGGTGTTGCCGGAGGCCTTCTGACGCTTCTTGGTGCGCCAGTCCAATACCCGGTTGGCCGAGAAATACAATGCGGCGCCAGCGAGTACACCGCCCACGGTAGCCATCAATCCTCCGGTCTCAAACGCTTCGAGCACGAGCTCAAAACTCAGCGCGCTGACCAGGACTCCCGCGCCGAAGGCCATGATCGCGCAGACCCAGATTTTCGGGATTTTCAGCCACCAGGCGGCACCCGATCCCAGCAGCAAGGCCGAACCAGCCACCGTACCCCACAGCAAAGCCTGCAAAGAAGCGAACATGGCACCTACTATAGCCAGCAATCCGCCGTCTTAGTAGGTGCCATATTGGTTCTGACTGGGATTAACCCTCAGAGGACATATTGCTGAAGCGCGAGTAATGGCCCTGGAATGCCACGGTGATGGTTTTGGTGGGACCAGCACGGTGCTTTGCGATGATGACATCGGCCTCGCCGGGGCGATTTTCCTTGTCATACACGTCGTCACGGTGCAGCAGGATCACCATGTCGGCGTCCTGCTCGATGGAACCTGATTCACGAAGGTCCGAAACCATTGGCCGCTTATCGGTACGCTGCTCGGAACCACGATTCAGCTGCGACAACGCAATCAGCGGAACATCCAGTTCCTTAGCCAGGAGCTTGAGGTTACGCGAGAACTCGGAGACTTCCTGTTGACGGGATTCCACTCGCTTGCCCGAGCTCATCAGCTGCAGGTAGTCAAGGATGATCATGCGCAGCTCGTTGCGCTGCTTCAGGCGACGGCACTTCGCTCGGATTTCCATCATGGACATATTCGGCGAATCATCGATGAACAGCGGCGCCTCATTCAAGCGCCCCATAGTGGTGGCAATCTTGGTCCACTGCGCATCTTCGACCGAACCCTTACGCAGGTCTTGAAGCTGGATGGATGCCTCTGCGGAAAGCAGGCGCATCGCGATTTCATTGCGGCCCATTTCCAAGGAGAAGAAGACCGTAGCCATGTTGTTCTTGATGGCTGCCGACCGGGCAAAGTCCAAGGCAAAAGTTGATTTACCCACTGCCGGACGGGCGGCGATGATAATCATCTGCCCGCCCTTCAGGCCCTGGGTCAGTTCGTCGAATTCATAGAATCCAGTAGGCACACCGGTAATACCGTCACCGGCATTGGCGGCGTTTTCGATTTCATCGACAGTGCCTTCGATGATGTCAGAAAGACGGACATAGTCTTCACTGCTGCGGTTTTCCGCGACCTTGTAGACCTCGGCCTGGGCTTCGTTGACGATGGCGTCGACTTCGCCGTCTGGCGAGTAGCCCATCTGGACGATACGGGTACCGGCATCAACTAGGCGTCGCAGAACGGCACGCTCACGCACGATTTCTGCATAGTATCCGGCGTTGGCCGCGGTGGGCACCTGCTGAATAAGATTGTGGAGGTAGGCGGCCCCGCCAACGCGGGAAATTTCACCGCGCTTGGTCAGCAGGTCGGCTACGGTCACGGCGTCGGCTGGCTCGCCTCGACCGTACAAATCGATGATTGCCTCGTAGATGGATTCGTGGGCCGGACGATAGAAGTCGGTTCCGCGGAGCGCTTCGACAACGTCAGCAATGGCGTCCTTGGATAGCATCATGCCGCCGAGCACGGACATCTCTGCTTCGACATCCTGTGGCGGCTTGCGTCCAGCATCGGACTCTCGTCCTTCGTATACCGGCTCAGCACTCATTACAGACACTTCCATCCCCTATTGACCCCACTGGGAAAATTCATCCTTGCCCTATGGCAACGGTCCATCTTGTCAGTTGAGACCGACAGTTCAATGATGAACAACTGTGGATATTTCTGTCCCAAGGCCAACAGTAGGGCTGATGTTCACCCACGTAAACCCCATTATCCACAGCCTCTGTGCATAACATACCCTCATCTGTGGACTAGCCTGTTCACTAGCTGGGGAGAAACCTGTGGATTAATGTCGACTACCCAACCGTAACAGCTTCTGATTAGGCCTTTCACAATTTCACAACTGTGGACAGAAAGAGATTTTATTGAACCTACCGCTATGCCGCCAATAGTTATCAACAGCCGCAAACGACCGAAATTCAGAGATTTTCGCGTTTTTCGCATAGTTCTACACACTGTACCCACAGCCATGTGGATAACTGTGTGGATGTGGGTGCATAGGCAAAACCCTTAGTCATCTCAATTAATGAGGAAATATCCTGCGCCAGACTATCGGTAGTCCACATTTTCACAGTGGCCCACCTATCCACACCGTGGATAACTATTGCTTCACATTCAACGCATGACGAAATGCATCAAGGCCTGTTGTGGATCACCTAGGTGATCCACAACAGGCCTTGATGCGCCTACTGCTTGGAAACGTTAGACGAGTTCAGAAACTGGGATCGAATGAAATCGAGAATCATGGAAGATCTGCGGCGAGTGCTGAGATGCGTGATGCCCGTGCACCTCCAAGAGCACAACCCAGTGGTCTCCTGCCTCAACCTCGTTGTAAATCGATGTTTCCAGCCAGAGGGTGGACTCTTCGATGAACAGGGCGCCCTGTTCAGAAACCACGGTATCCACACCGAGGAATCGATCGCCCTTCTTCGAAGCGATCTGCGTGCAGACCCCTCCATTAAGATCGCTGAGAACCGAAACACCGATGTGGCTGGCCCCACGCAGTTTCGGCCAGGTATTGGAGGTCTTCTGGACTGCAAACATCACCAATGCCGGCTCCAACGAAACCCCCACAGTGAATGAGGATGCAACGATGCCGGTTTTTACGCCGTCCACTTCTGCACACAGAGCGGCCACGCCTGAGGGATGTTGAGCGAAAACCCTGCGTAGGGTTAGCGGGTCAAGTTCACGATTCAATGACATGGCTCGATTCCTTCGGGTCTTGCCCACCGCGTCAGACCCAGTGGACTTGGCGGATCGGAAGCTTCCGAATGTGCTTGTCCCTGAGATTTCACGCCGTGCGCGGTACTTGTTCTGACGCCATTTGGAGCAGAACCGAATCCTCACCTGGAGCACCCCACTACCGTTGAGAGGGTTGCCGATCAGCAAGCCAGGGCTTTTAGCTGATGCTCTTGATTCTGCTTAAAACGATATGGCTCATGACGAACCACCGTCAAACAATTCACTTCGCAAATCGCAATATTCAACAAAATATTCGACACCAAGATGCTTCTGAGGGGCTGGAACAGCCTTTTGTTCATCAGAACTACCCACGCCCACCGTGGCAACTCGAGCCGCTCATGTGATCGCCGCCGTAATGCAATAACCTATGACGGCCAGGCAGCATCACCAGGTGCTGCGCCTTCGCCGCTTTTATCAAACCGCCCGCCGTAGCGGAACCGAATTTCCCGCTCGAGCACCATGGGAGACCAAGCGTGCCCTGCTCATATCGGGGCAGCTGCCTGAACCCACTGGGTGAAGCGCACCATCATCTTCCCAGGACATCTACGGGTAAAGTGCAAAAGAACGTATTGCGAGCCTAGGCCGTTGTGCGGCAGCCCAGCGCCTTACACCTTTGGAGTCACCCATGAGTTCCGCAGAACCGCGAATCCCCGAGAAGACCAGCCGCTTCACCGAGAGCATCGGACTGGTCTTTGACGACATCACCGCCACGTCCGTGCGCGGACATGCCGATCTGAACGAAAACCACCACACTCCGTGGGGCGTAGTGCATGGCGGGGTGTATGCCTCGATCGTTGAAAGCGCCGGCAGCGTCGGAGCCAGCTACGCGGTGGCCGAACGCGGGCAATTCGCCGTCGGCGTGCACAATGCCACCGACTTCTTGCGTCCCTCCACCGGTGCGCGCGTGCAGGTTGCTGCCAAGGCGCTGTTCCAAGGCAAAACCCAGCAGTTGTGGGAAGTTGTCATCACCGATGAGGCCAGTGGAAAGGAACTCTCGCGCGGACAATTGCGCACCCAAAACGTAGATATGCCCAGCGCCTGAGCGTATCCTAGGTGGCACCCAGCGGATCAGTTTCGGAGGCTTACCATGAGTGCCACCTATACCTTTGACGTGTTCAGCAGCCTTGATGGCTTCGGCAGTGCCGGCAGCGATTGGGGCGGCTACTGGGGAAAACAAGGGCCAGAGCTGTTGGCCCATCGCCTCGGGCTCTACACTCCTCCATGCCGCATGGTTTTCGGTGCGAACACCTTCCGCTTATTCAGTCTCTTCTGGGCAGAAATCGAGATGAATCCCGAGGTTGAAGACGCGTGGGGCGTGGCTTTGCACGACAAGCCGGCCACCGTCATCTCCACCACCTTGGAAGAGCCGCTGTCTTGGCCTAATGCCACGCTGGAGCGTTCGGATGCCTTGGACGTTGTCGCCCAGCTCAAAGAAACCTCAGATGTGCCGCTGCGCTCCCACGGTTCCCTGGCCATGAACCATTCTCTGCTGGCGGCAGGCCTGGTGGACTTCATCCAGGTGAGCATCTTCCCGGTGCTGACCGGGCATAGCGGCTCTGCTCCGGTACTCGGCGGGGTCGACGACTATGACTTGGAACTTGTCGATTCGAAGCTTTTGGATGGTCGGATCCAGGAACTGACGTATCGCCCGACGCGCCATCATCCGGCGCACGCATAGCCGCCCGATGAAGCCTATCCGGGGCACTTGCCTGCTGCTCGGCGCAGTGTTCCTCGCCGGATGCTCCGCGCCAACACCACCTCCACTTCCCGCTGCCGAATCGCAAACCACTTCAAAACCACTGGCCAGCGGCTTGGAAGCTCCGTGGTCCATGGTCTACGTCAAGGACACCTTGCTGGTCAGCGAACGCGATTCCGGGAGGATCCTGGAGGTTGCGGAATCCGGACAGCACCGTGAAGTTTCCCGGATCAATGATCTCGCAGCCAAAGGCGAAGGCGGGCTGCTGGGCCTGGCCTTCCTCGCCCCGGATAAGCTCTACGCCTATTCCACCGCGGAATCCGGTAACCGCATTCAGCAGTTCACCGTGCAAGGCAGCGCCGGCCACCTGTCTTTATCGGCTCCGCAGACCCTGCTGGACTCCCTGCCCTCGGCCAATATCCACAACGGCGGACGGATGGCCATCGGTCCGGATGGAATGCTCTACGCGAGCGTGGGCGATGCGTCCAACCCTGGGCAGGCCCAGGACCTGCAGGCGCTGGGCGGCAAGATCCTGCGCATGGCACCCGATGGAAGCATCCCGGAAGACAACCCCTTCGAGAATTCCCTCGTCTACAGCTATGGGCACCGCAATGTGCAGGGCTTGGCATGGAGCGATGATGGCAGCATGTACGCCAGCGAATTCGGGCAAAACACCTTCGACGAGCTGAACGTCATCGAGGCCGGCGGGAACTATGGCTGGCCCGAAGTCGAGGGGAAAGACGGCGCAAATGGGCAGTATACCGACCCGATTGCGCAGTGGCCACCCTCCGAGGCCAGCCCCAGCGGCATGGCGATCCTCGATGGCACCGCCTACCTGGCGAATCTGCGCGGCGAAGTGCTGCGGACGGTGGCACTTCACGCGCCGGCCACCGAGCATGAGCTGCTTGATGGCCGGCTCGGCCGGCTGCGCGATGTGCTGGTGGATCCTGGCGGCTCGCTGCTGGTGCTGACGAACAACACCGACGGGCGTGGCCGGCCCGGTCCTGGCGATGACCGGATCGTGCGCATCCACCCTGGCCAGGCCGACGGCTAGCTGGCCGGGCGCATGTCTCCGGTTTCCTGGAAGCGCTGGTGCCAGCTCAGCGCTTCGCCCAGCAGGTGCGGGGTGTGCTTGCCGTAGCTGTCCTTGCAGGCACGATCGAAGTAGTCCTGCAGCAGTGGACGGTATTCGGGGTGCGCGCAGTTGTTGATGACCAGCTGGGCACGCTGCTTGGGCGAGAGGCCGCGCAAATCGGCCAGGCCCTGCTCGGTAATCAGGATCATGGTGTCGTGCTCGGTGTGGTCCACGTGCGAAGCGAAAGGAACGATGCCCGAGATCTTGCCGCTCTTGGCAGTGGATGGGGACATGAACACCGACAGGTAGCCGTTGCGGGCAAAGTCGCCAGAGCCGCCGATGCCGTTCATGACATGGGAGCCGAGCACGTTGGTGGAGTTCACGTTGCCGTAGATGTCGGCCTCGATCATGCCGTTCAATGCAATGCAGCCCAGGCGACGGATGATCTCCGGGTGGTTGGAGATCTCCTGGGCGCGCAGCAGGATGCGTTCGCGGTAGTGCTCCACGTTCTTGTTGAACTCGGCGATGCCCTCGGCAGACAGCGAAAAGCTGGTGGCGGAGGCGAACTCGATGGTGCCGTCCTTGATCAGCTCCAGCATGCCGTCCTGGATGACCTCGGTATAGGCGCTCAGGCCCTTGTAGCCGCCGCGGGCCAGGCCGGCGAGCACCGCGTTGGCGATATTGCCGACGCCGGACTGCAGGGGCAGCAGCTTCTCGGAGAGGCGGCCGGCGCGGATTTCCGAGTCCAGGAAACCCAGCAGGTGATCGGCGATCTTCTCGCTGGTCTCATCCACCGGGGCGAAGGGGCTGAGCCGATCGGGCGCATCGGTTTTCACCACGGCGACGATCTTGTTCACGTCCACGTCCAAGTACTTCTGGCCGATGCGGTCGCGCACCGTGGTCAGGTTGATGGGCTTGCGGTGCGGTGGCAGCGCGGTGCCGTAGTAGACATCGTGCATGCCTTCCATGGCCGCGGACTGCTGCTCGTTGACCTCGATGATGACCTTGTCGGCCATTTCCAGCCAGGTCTTGTTATTGCCCACTGAGCTGGAGGGGATCAGGTCGCCGTCGGCGGTGATGCCCACGGCTTCCACGATGGCCACGTCGATCTTGCCGTAGAAGCCGAACCAGGCGTGCTGGGCGACATGGGAGAGGTGGATGTCCATGTACTCCATGTTGCCGTCGTTGATGCGGCGGCGCAGCTCCGGGTCGGACATGTAGGGCAGGCGCAGGTTCATGCCCTCGGCCTTGGCCAGCACACCGTCCAGCTCAGGGGCGGTGGAGGCGCCGGTGAGCACGTTGATCTTGAAGTCCTTGCCTTCTGCGTGCTGGCGTTCCATCTGGGCGGCCAGGGCGCCGGGAACGGCTTTCGGGTATCCGGCACCGGTGAAGCCGCTCATGGCTACGGTCATGCCCGGCTTGATGAATGCTGCCGCCTGTTCGGCGCTCATCAGACGATCAGCAAAGGCCCGGTGTTGGATACGCTCGTGCAAAATAAACCCCTTCGAAACTCCGTTGTGACGTAGGTCTATAACCTGCATCTCACCGGAATACTTTAGCCGTTATCGCCGGCAAGTCAGACTACGAATGGGCCGATAGAGCGGTGGGTGGCGCTTTTCTCGATGAGTTGCCCGCTATTTGCGGTGGCCGGTTACCCCAGCGTGCTCCGGCGCGCGGCTAAGCCAGGGATGCCTGGGAGTCGCCGCGAATGGCCGTGATCTCGATTCGGGCGTCAAGTGCCTGCACATATCGGCGCAAGGTGGCTAGCTGCACGCGGCCCAGGTCGCCGGTTTCCAGCCGCTGGATCCGCTCCACGGGCAGCTTGAGGCGTGCGGCCAGTTCGGCCCGGGTCAGCTTCGCCTCTTCGCGCAGTTCCTTCAGGGTCAGCTCGCGCGGCTGGTGGCGCACGGTGTGCTGGTGCTCAGCGAGCGCGACGCGTTGTTCCTCGGTCAGTGCCTGCGGATCGGCATATGCAAAACCCATATCTTCCACCATCTCCTTTGGTTGTGTCGACGAGGATTGCCATCTGTTAAGAGGTTATGGGCTGAAGACCGCGGACCCGCCGATGCTGGCCGGGAACTCGTGCGAAGAAGCGATGAATTGTTCACGAACCGGCGGTGACGTCGAGTTCGCGGGATTAAACGCCAACGGGTGGCGTGCGTTCCTTGCGGAATGCACGCCACCCGTTGGTCAGAAGGTGAGTCTAGAAGACTTACTTCTTTGCGGCAGCAACAACCTGCAGGCGCAGGTTTGCAACGACGTCCTCGTGTACGCGAACGGTTGCGGTGTAGTTGCCAGTCGACTTGATGTGGTCGTTGACCTCGATGTTGCGCTTGTCGATCTTGCCCAGACCGGCAGCCTCTACGGCGTTAGCGATATCGGTGGTCTTGACGGTACCGAACAGGCGGCCGTTGGAACCAGCCTTGATGGTGATCTTCACCGGCTGGGACTTCAGCTTAGCTGCAAGTGCCTGAGCATCCTCAAGGTTTGCAACAGCGCGAGCAGCACGTGCAGCCTTGATCGACTCCACCTGCTTCTCACCGCCAGCGGTCCAGACGATTGCGAAGCCGCGTGGCAGCAGGTAGTTACGGGCGTAGCCGTTCTTTACCTCGACGATATCGCCAGCAGCACCGAGACCGGATACTTCGTGAGTCAAAATGATCTTTGCCATGATGTTATATCCCTTCCTTAGCCGCGGCCAGCGCCGGAGTAAGGCAGCAGGGCTACTTCACGTGCGTTCTTGATTGCCTGTGCGATCTTGCGCTGTTCCTGAACGGACACGCCGGTCACTCGACGAGCGCGGATCTTTCCGCGGTCAGAGATGAACTTGCGCAGCAATGCGGTGTCCTTGTAGTCGATGACAGTGATGTCAGCGGCCTTCAAGGGGTTGGACTTTGGTTTGGGCTTACGGATTTCAGCCTTAGCCATCGTGGAGCTCCTTAGCTTTGGAGCCCGCAGAGTGATCTGCGGGATGGTGAATAAATATTGTTTAGAAAGGCGGTTCGTCAGCGCCTGGGTTGCCCCAGCCGCCACCGTTGTTTCCGCCGGTGCTCCATGGGTCAGCGGCTGGAGCATTCCATCCGCCACCCTGTTGCGGCTGCTGCTGTCGCGGCTGCTGCGCTGGGGCACCTTGCTGTGGTGCGTTGGAGAATCCTCCACCGCCACCATTGCCGAAGCCACCGTTGCCACCGCCGGAGCGCTGGGTGCGGGTGACCTTGGCGGACGCGAAACGGAGCGATGGGCCGATTTCATCGACCTCAAGCTCCATCACGGTGCGACGTTCACCTTCCTTGGTGTCGTAAGAACGTGAACGCAAACGACCCTGGGCGATGACGCGCATGCCCTTGGTCAGCGTTTCAGCGACGTTCTCTGCAGCCTCGCGCCACACCGATGCGCGCAAGAACAGGGCTTCCCCGTCCTTCCACTCATTGGACTGGCGGTCAAAGGTGCGAGGAGTCGAAGCGATCGTGAAGTTCGCTACGGCTGAACCGGATGGCGTAAAACGCAGCTCCGGATCGGCGGTCAGGTTTCCGATAACGGTAATAACAGTCTCGCCTGCCATTGACTCTCCTTAAAAAGATTGAACGCTATTTCTTACGACGGAAGGTTTTGCGTAATTAAACGCGAGCCTCTTCCGGGCGGGTGACCTTGTGGCGCAGGATCTGCTCGTTGATCTTCAGCTGGCGCTCAAGCTCAGCGGAAGCGGCTGGTTCTGCGGTGTAGTTCACCACTACGTAAGTGGCTTCTGCCTTCTTCTTGATTTCGTAAGCCATCTTGCGACGACCCCAGATATCAACCTTTTCGATAGTGCCACCGTTGGAGCGAACAACCTCGAGGTACTTCTCGATGGTTGGCTCTACGGTGCGGTCATCGACCTCTGGATCAATGAGGACCATAAGTTCATAAGCACGCATGTGAACCCACCTCCTTTGGGCTAAACGGTCGCGGTATTTCCGCAACAGGAGGTTCTTGCGTTATCCATGCACCAGACGCCCAACTTTCGGGCATGCAGTGGCACAGACCTTTCAATCCTACCCGAGAACATCGCGCAAGCATAAGCCTTCGTGTCCTAGATCATGGATGGCTAATTGGAATCGATGGCCTGCTGCAGCCTCTGGCCGAAGATCGGGACCAGCGTGCTCATATACGTATCGCTGATGTGGTGCTTGTCCCGGTAGATCAGCACATTGCCAACCACGGCCGGGCAGGTGCCATCAACGCAAAACTGGTCACTGAAGTCCAACAGCTTGACCCGCGGCTCCAGCTTGGCGGCCGCCTTGATGGCATCAGCCTTGCCGAAGGCGCCCTTTTCCGGGAAGGAACAGGCTTCAGGATTCTCGATGTTCTGCTCGACGCAGTCCCTGGCATAGGAATCCTGTGGTGGCCGCGGGGTGTCGACAATGGGATAGACCGGCATCCCGGCATCTTCGAGCTTGCCCCATGTTTGCGCCAAGCCCTGGGCCGGATCGGAGACGAACGTGGAACCTGCCCAGCTGGAGGTGACCACCGCGTTGATGTCCTTGCGTTTGGTCAGGGCATCCATGCTCTGTTCATACGTCTCCTGGCAGTTGATGCTTCCGTCCTTATCCGCCTTGCGTTGCGCTTCATTCAAGGGGCAGGAGTTCTTCAGATAGGTGACGACCTTCCACCCCTTGCTCTTGGCATATTCGTTGAGCGCCTCGAACCAGTGGGCTGCATGGGAGTCCCCCACCAGGGCTACCGTGAAGGTGGCATCCTTGTTTCCGAACTCGCATTCCTTGATCTGCGTGGACTGCGGATTCTGCACGCAATTGCCGATATCGGGAAGGTCCTTGGCGGCCTCAGCTGGCACCGGAACCACCTGGTGCTGATCGGTGACAAAGGCCGGAGCCCCATGGCCGAGCGAAGCAGCACCGAAACCTTCGGGACGCTGTTCAGCCAGCGCAGCAGCTACCCGCTGTTCCTGCTTGACCAAGCGCTCCTGCGTCGCGCCCGGAAGCAGGGCCACCGATGCGGTCACCGCGATCATGGCCGCGCCGGCAATCAATGACCTCGTCGGGGACACGGCCAGTAAGCGCAGGTGGCGCATCGGCGTTTCCACGAACTTCAAGCTGGCCCAAGCCAGGAGCAGCGAAGCGGTCAACAGGGCGAGTGACTGCAGGGGCTTGGGCTTTGCCCCGGCGAGCTCGGTATAGAAAACGATCAATGGCCAGTGCCAGAGATACAGCGAATAGGAAGCCAGGCCGACCCACTGCACCGGCGACCAATTGACAAGGCGGTGCAGCGAGCCTGGGCCCCGGGTGCTGCCGGCGGCAATGATCACCGCGCAGCCGAATACCGGCACGGCCGCGGCAATGCCAGGGAAGATAGTGGCCCCGTCGTAGCTGAAGGCAGCGATGCCAATGGCCATCAGCGCCACCAGCACGGCCAGGTTTCGCGTGGACCATGCGGTGGCCCACCGCGGCAGCCGCAGCGCATCCTTCTCATGCGCCTGCACGCCCAGGGCCAGCAAACCTCCAATAGCCAGTTCCCAGATGCGGGTGGTGGTCACGAAATACCCGGCAGAGTTTCCGGAGTATCCTGCGTAAGCCGAGTAGCCCAGGGACAGCAGGGCGACCGCTCCGAAAACAAGCCACAGCCAACGGCGGCGGGCGGCGAAGTGATCCGAATGGGATCCCGGCATGGTGGTCTTGACCAGACAGCACACTGCGAGGATCAGCAGCGGCCAGATCAGGTAGAACTGCTCTTCGACGCCAAGGGACCAGAAGTGCTGCAATGGGCCGGCTGCCTGCTCGGCGGCCAGGTAGTCCACGGAGTCAGCGGCCAGCACCCAGTTCTGCACGGAGAACGCCGAGGCTAGCGCCTGGGTTCCCAAGGTGCCCCACTGGGTCTTCGGGAAGATCATGAACCCTGCCGCTACGACGAGAAGGATGACCAGCATAGCTGCAGGCAGGATGCGCCGGGCCCTGCCGGCAAAGAATGCCGAGAGCTTGATGCGCCCGGTGCGTTCGGCTTCACGCAATAAGTGCGAGGTAATCAGGAATCCGGAAATAACGAAGAAGATGTCAACGCCGATATATCCGCCGGGAACCACATTGGGTTCCAGATGGTAGGCGACCACCAGCAGGACTGCCAGTGCACGCAGCGCTTGGATTTCTGTTCTGAAATTTTTGACCTGCACGGAATTCGAACTCATATTGTTCGATCTGACCAGTTCCGGATGAACAACAGGTAATCAAACGGTATCTGCCCGGATAACGGCAGATGGGAAGCTCAGCTGTCCCCGCTCTGGGCGGGCGAGGACAACGGAAATTTGGCATTCAGCTTGGGATCGACCACCAGCCGAACGATGGCACCCAGAAGGACCTTGCCGGCACCCCAGTAGAGCGGAATGAGCAGCCAGATGTACCCGCCGAGCCCTCCCGCGGTTCCCAGGATGACAGTTCCGAAGGTGACCACAATGCCAAGGGCATTGAAGATCATCATGATTCCGTGGGTGATGGAATTCCGTCGCTCCTGTTCGGCCCGGGTTCGGGATTCAAGTCCTTCGACGGCTTGGGAGAAATGAGATGTTTGAACGCTTTGGAACAATTCACCCACGTGGACATCCAGTGCCTTGGCCACCAGCGAGATGGACTCCAAACTCGCATCGTTGCCGGCCTCAAGCCGCTGGATGGTCCGCACGGTGATTCCGCTTTCCTGGGTCCAGCCCTTGGCGCGACGCAATTCTGCAATACGTGATTAATTCATGGCACTAAAGCTACCGAGAAGAGGCACGAATCCACCACGACAAGAGCACGACAGTTACCCGTCAGCAACCCGACAGCCCGGTAATTCCTGGATTGATCTGACCTGATTGAATATACCCGTTGAGGCATCAATTGCGTTGCTGCTTTTCTCTGATCAGGTCCAGCGCTAAGACCGAGCCAATAATCGCTTGGCGGTGCTGTGTGCTCAGTTGGCCGGCCAACTGCAGCGCGTAAGTGGACTTGCCCGTCAAAGCGTTGCCCATTCCGGACCACTGGCGAGTGACGGTGCCAAGCACTGCGCGGGGACTGGAGATCTGGAAATCGAAATCCCATACGCTGCCCGACAGCACGAGTTCTTCACCCGGCATGGAAATGGTGACCCTGGTTTTGAACAGGGTGATCCGCTTGACCAGGCTGGCCAACGGATTGTCGTTTCCGTCAAGGATTTCAAAACGATCGCGCCCCATGGTCATGGTGTCCTTGACCTTGATGACCGGTTTCTCCGGGCCGTCGAAGACGGTGAGCTCCCGGGCACCGGCAAGCATCCGCCCCAGGGAGCTACCACCGGTTTCAACATGAGCAATCTGCATGCCAGCGGCGTCGAGGATCGCAAAGTCATTCTTCGAGAAGTTCTTCGTCTGCTGAAAAATGAGCCTGTCTTGGGCAAAAATCGTCATGCTGATGATTATGCCACCGATAAATTTTTTGCCACAAGGCACTTGGAACGCGAAGAAGGCCGGCATGGCTACCGACCTTCTTCGCTGGGCGAACTAGGCCCCGAAGAACTCGCGCGTCACCTTGGACAGGTACCAAGGATCATCGACGCCACACATCTCGCGTGCCGAATGCATGGACAGCAGTGCCACACCCACATCGAGGGTGCGGATGCCCAACCGGGTGGCTGTCAATGGGCCGATAGTCGAACCGCAAGGGACCCGGTTGTTGGAGACGAACTCCTGGTAAGGAACGCCGGCACGCTCGCACCAGTTGGCGAAGGCGGCAGCACCCACCGCGTCGGTGGCGTAACGCTGGTTGGCGTTGATCTTCAACAGCGGACCAGCATTGACCTGCGGGCGGTTGGCCGGGTCGTGGCGCTCCGGGTAGTTCGGGTGCACCGCATGGCCGGCATCGGCCGAAAGGCATACCGAATTAGCCAAGGCGCGCGCCTGGTCGTCTACCCCGGCGCCCAGCGACGCCTGAATGCGGTTGATCAGCTCTTCAAGGAATGGACCACAGGCACCCGAACGGGAGCTGGAACCCAGTTCTTCATGGTCGAAAGCAGCCAGCATGGCAATGTGCTGTCCCGATGGCTTCCGCGAGTGGTCAACCAGGGCGATGATTCCGGCATGCACCGAGGTGAGGTTATCCAGCCGGGCGCTGGCGAAGAAGTCCTTGCCGTGGCCGAAGACCTCGCCACGCTGTGCCGGGGCCGTGAGAATGTCGTAACCGGCCACCTGTGCTGGATCCACACCGGCGGAGGCGGCGAGGACAGCCAGGATGTCGGCATCAGCCAAGTCCCCGGCTCCGAAGATGGGGTTGGTGTGGGTCTGCTTGTCCAGGGTCAGGCCCTCGTTGACCTGGCGGTCGAGGTGGATGGCCAGCTGAGGGATGCGCAGGATCGGTTCGGTCTGCGCCAAGTGCTCGCTGCCGTCTTTCAACACCAGGCGTCCGGCGAGGACCAGTTCGCGGTCCAGCCAAGAATTCAGCAACGGCCCGCCATATACCTCAACGCCGGCCTGCCACCAGCCATTGGATCCCGAGGTGGGTTTTGGCTTCAGCTTGAAACCGGGTGAGTCGGTGTGGGCTCCGAGAATATGGAATCCGGAAGTTGCGGTCGCCGCCTCGGGCTGAACCCACGCGATAATCGCGCCGTCGCGCACCACATAGTAGGATCCTGGCACCAAGTTCCAAGCGTCGGCTTCGTTCAAGCCGGTGAACCCGACAGCGTCCAGGCGCTTAGCGGCCGATGCTGCCGCGTGGTAGCTGGAAGGGGAAGTTGCGACGTATTCGGCCAGGTCTGCAATGTGGGCCATTGCTGCGGCTTGTGCCATAGCTGGTTACTCACTTCTTTCTGTCATCGTCTCGCTGGAATCCAGGATGAGGTTCCCGCCTGGACTATCGGGTTGTTCTCCAGCTTAGTATCCCGGTGCCGAATTGCCGACGGATCAGCGCTCTCCGAGCTTTCTAGGAGCCAGGTGGACACCCTCATCTCATGCTTGACTTGGAACCTAGCGTCGGCAAAGCTGAAGTCAGACCGGGAGACAACGAAAGCGAGATCATCATGGCTACATCTGATCCAACCCCAGAGCCACGCAACCTGCCTGTGGAGCCACAGAATGGTGTCCAGGTTAATTCCGGTGAACACGCTGTTCAACCGCGTACGCCGAAGGAAGCCAAGGCACCGCGCGAAATTCCTGAATCCAAGGAAAAGCTGCCGGTGACCAAGCTCGGCCGCATCTGGACTGCCACCGTCTTGGGCATCATCGTCCTGATCTTGCTGATCATTTTCATCGCCCAGAACCAAGACCAGGTCACGCTGAGGTACTTCGCCTACGAGGGACAGGTGAACCTCGGCTTGGCACTGTTCATCGCCGCTATCGGCGGCGCCTTGGTGGTTGCAATTGCCGGAGTAGCCCGCGTGATCCAGCTGCGCGCCACGGCGAAGAAGAAGCGCAAGGCCAGCAAGGGCTAAGAGCAATCCGAGGGCCGCTGCCCGTCGAAATCAACTTCGGCAGGCAGCGGCCCTCGTGTGTGGAAAATCAGTAGTCGAGTCCCTGGGAAGGGATGACTAGCCCGGTTTCGTAGGCATAGACCACGGCTTGGACACGGTCCCTCAGGTGCAGTTTGGTCAGGATCCTGCGCACATGCGTTTTAACCGTTGCCTCGGAAAGGAAGAAACGGTGCGCAATTTCCGCGTTGGATAATCCTTCGGCGAGCGCGCGCAATACTTCTTGCTCGCGCGGCGTCAGGTCATCAAGCAAGGGATCTCGCGGGGCTTCTGCGGGCTGACCGGCATGGGCTTTGCCGCCATTACGGACATAGGTTTCCAGCAGCCGCGCAGTGACCCGGGGCGCCACTACGGCATCGCCGGAGGCGACCAGGCGCACCGCTTGAACCAGTTCTTCGGGAGCAACATCCTTGAGCAGGAACGCGCTCGCACCGGCTTGCAACCCCGAAAAGGCATATTCATCCAGGTCAAAGGTCGTCAGGATGATGATCTTGGTGTCCGGGTGATCCTTCGCGATGCGTTCGGTGGCTTCGATGCCGTCCATTTTGGGCATGCGGACATCCATAAGCACCACGTCGGGCTTCAGCACCGCCGTCTGGGTCAAGGCGTCCAGGCCGTCAGCGGCTTCACCGGCGATGGCGATATCGTCCTCGCCTTCAAGGATCAGGCGGAATCCCATGCGCAACAGCGGCTGGTCATCTACCAGCAAGACCTTTATTTTCTCTTCCATGCCTATTCCTTCGCTGTTTTCCGCTTGTCGTTGTTCACGCCGAATTCAGGGATTTTCAGCACCACTTTAACTATCCAGCCTCCGCTGGCTACCGGGCCGACTTCGACGGTTCCGTCAAAAAGCGCTGCTCGTTCACGCATGCCCCTGAGTCCTCGGCCGCTGCCAACGCTGGGCACCCTGGTCGCATCGCCGTTATCCATGACTTCCAAGCGCAGTTCATCGCGCCTCCGCTCCAAACGTACCTGCACGTCGCTGACGTTGCGGGCGTAGCGCAGCGAGTTGGTCAGGGATTCCTGGATCATGCGGAAGACCGTCAATTGGAAGGTGGTGTCGTCGGGCAGGTTCCCCCCGATGCGGGTGAACGTGATGGGCAGGCCGGCGGTGCGGAATCCCTCGAGAAGCTGCTCGACATTCCCGCCGGTGGGTTGCGGTTCCAGCTCCCCGGTTTCGTTCTGGCGCAGCACGCCAAGCATGCGGCGCATATCCGCCAACGCGGTCCTGCCGGTGCCGGAGAGCTCATTGAGCACTTCGTCGGCTCGGGCCTGGTCACGTTTGGCGACCACGCGTGCGCCTTCGGACAAGGCGATCATCACGGACAGGGAGTGCGCGACCACGTCATGCATTTCCCGGGCGATCCGGTTGCGCTCTTGGACTTGGGCCAGGCTGGATACCTGGCGTGCCCAGTGATTGAGCTCGGCCTCATGGATTCGCGCATTACGCACGTTCATGCCAACCGCAGCCGCGGCAATGTAGAAACCGATGACAAAACTGCCTGAGATGCCGATGATGATTCGGCTGAAGGTTGCCTCGTCAATGCCGTCGCTGGGATCCAGCTCCATCCCGGCCATATCCGGGAAGCCCATCAGCACCATGAGCACCACTTGGAAGCTGCCCGCCAGTACCGCCAGCGGTATGGTGCGCTTGGCCGAATAGCTGGTAGCCACCGTGTACAGCGCGATGATCATGCCCACGCCGCCGAGCCCACCCTGCGGGCCGGCGATGATCAAGGCTACGCATTCGAAAACGAACACCAGGATGATGACGGTCATCGGCGCTTTTCGGCGATATAGCAGTGCGGCACTGACCGCCAGCGTGATGACCAGCAGGCCGGTGGCGTTGGCCCCAGGCATGGACGCGGTGATCAGTACCCCGGGCAGGGTGAGCAACAGGTACAGGACCACTGCGCCAATAACCACCAAGCGCGGGTGGGTGCGCAGGTAGCGGCGCAACCGGCCCATTCGCTTGGCGGTCAGTTCGTCAAAGGAGGCAACAGTTTCCTGCAGCGTCTGTTGGGTCATGGTTCCAGTGTAGTTTTCCCGGCCTGTCCGCCGGTTACTTGATGTCCCGCTTGGCGAGCAATACTGCGCCGAGGGCCAATGGGATGATGATCCATCCGGCAATGCCGGCCAGCTGCTGCCACAGCTCCAATTCGGTGGGGACGCTCAGTGGCGTGGCCAAGGACATTCCCAGCTGGTCGGGCAGGAAAGCCGAGATGTTCTTGGACCAATCCACGAGGGATCCAAGGATGGCGGTGATGATCGGCAGGACAAAGAACACGCCGGCCAAGATGGTGATGCCGCCTGCGGAATTGCGCAGCAGGACGCCCAGCGCCAGGCCGATCAGGGCTGCCATGATGACGGCCAGGGTGCCATACCAGAGCACCGATTGGAATGATTCGCCACCGAAGTCCAGGACCAGGCCGTAGTTCTCGGCAATGGGCTTCGCCGCCACAAAGGCCAGGAGGCTCGAGACCAACTGTGTCAGTCCCGTGAGCACCACGATCAACACGATTTTTGCCGACATCACGCGCAGCCGCTGCGGGCTGGCCAAGAAGGTGCTCACCGCCGATCCCGTGGTGAATTCACCGCTGAACAACAGTACGCCCAGCACGCCGAGGATCAACTGGCTGAAGACCAGGCCCGAGCCGATGGTTTCGCCGGCAAAGCCAGGCTCGGCCATGGAGCTCATGCCCTCCATCTGGCTGACATCGCCCATGCTCTGCAACAGCGAGCCGACGCCCCAGGTGCCAACGACGGCGATGGCCACATAGAGCACTACCGCTATGGCCAACAGGATGCTGGTGGATTTCAACGAGAACATGCGGATCACTTCGCTGCGCAGCACTCCGCCGAAAGTGACCTGGCCGCGCAGAGGTGCTTGAATCTGGGTTGTCATTATCTTCTACTTCCCGCCGCTGTGCCCGGCAACAATATTCGAGTTGTATTCCACGGCGTCCCGGGTCAACTCCATGTAGGCATCTTCCAAAGTGCGTTGCAACGGACGCAGCTCGCTGAGCACCACACCGGCCTCCAGGGCGCGGCGGCCGATGGCTTCCGAGTCCGGGCCTGTGACTTCGAGGCTCTGCCCATCGAGGCGGCGCAATTGCACGCCTTCGGCGCTCAGGGCATTCATCAACACCTCGATATCGGTGGCGCGAACGATGGTTTGGGACAGCCCGTTATGGATGAATTCGTTGATCGGAGCATCGGCCATAATGCGTCCGCGGCCAATGACAATCAGATGGTCCGCGGTTTGCGCCATCTCGCTCATGAGGTGGGAGGAGATCAACACGGTCTTGCCGGCCGCGGCTTGCTGCCGGGCGAGGTTGCGCACCCAAGCCACGCCTTCGGGGTCCAACCCATTGACCGGTTCATCGAGGATCAGCACCTGCGGGTCGCCCAGCAGCGCGGTGGCGATGCCCAGGCGTTGGCCCATGCCCAAGGAGAACCCTCCGACCTTCTTGCGCTGCACGCCGCTCAGGCCAGTCAGTTCCAGCACCTCGTGGACCCTGGAGACCGGCAAGCCCGCGGTGGCAGCCATGGCCCGCAAGTGGGCCAAAGGGGTCAGCGACTTGTGCACCGACTTCGCTTCCAGCAAGGTGCCCACCTCGGTCAGCGGATGCTTGGAGGTCTTGAAGTCCCGGTTGTTCACCAGGACCTGCCCGCTGGTGGGGGCCGCCAACCCGACGATCATGCGCATGGTGGTGGATTTGCCGGCGCCGTTAGGACCGAGGAAACCGGTCACCGCTCCGGGTTGCACCGTGAACGACACCTGGTCGACCACGGTCTTGTTGCCGTATCTCTTCGTCAACTGCTGAGCCTGGATCATATCTCCAGCCTATGGAAAACAGGTTGCAAATGCACCGGCCCGAATGCTGATCTTCGCCTCACTCAAAAGGGTGAGTGCACGGAACTAAAACAGTGATGGCATGCGCCTTGTGGTGCATGCCATCGCTGCTGTCCGCCGGGATTCAGAACCCTGCACGGGTGGCCAGGAAGATCAGCCCGGCAAGGCCCGCCGCGAAGGGCAGGGCCAGCAGGATGATGAGCTTGGGCTGATCGCGGGCTATCGCCACGCACTCGCGCAAGAAGGCGCTGGGCCGATAGTAGGCTGCTGTCTTCCCGCCATAGGAGCGGGCTTCCAACCCCATCTGGCGCGAGGCCAGGCCGGCTCGCAGCGCGTGATAATCGCTGGTGACCAGCCATAGGTGTCCCTCCGGCTGGCGTTCGCGGACCAACGCATCGGAGAATTCCAGGTTCTCCACGGTGTCCTTGGCCCGGTCTTCGATCAGGATCTGCGATTCGGGGATGCCCTGATCACGCAGGTAGCGGGCCATGCTCACACCCTCGGGTTCCTGTTCATCGTGCCCCTGTCCCCCGGTGGGAACCATCAGCAGTTGCGGCTCGGATTGCGAGGCGTAGAGCTCGATGGCCTTGTCCAGCCGGCCGCGCAGCAAGGGGGTGACTTTCCCGTTGATGGTGCGCGCCCCGAGGATGACGGCGGCAACACCGCGGGTTTTTGCCGGGAATTTCGCGTGCACCCAGGCATAGAGCAGCAGCATGGCGAAGAGGCTGGCGGAGAACACCGAGGCCATGAACAAGATGAACGCGAGCGAGTACGTCCACCAGGTATTGATCCCCACCAGCAGCACCGCGAGCACCGGCAGGATGAAGACCAGCACACCGGCGGCCAGGGACAGCAGGTTGGAGATCCGTGCGCCCTCGCGCCGCCACATCAGCACGCCGTTGTAGATCAGCGCCGCGCCGAAGACCACCACGATCAGCGGGGTGAGCACCATGACAATGGCTATCAGGAAGCCGAAGCCGGGGACCAGGGCACTCAGCAAATCCACAAGGGCGGCAATGCTGCACAGTGCCAGGGGGAAGAGCAAGGCGGCCAGCCCCAGTCGGCGGGGATCCTTGCGGTACTGCCAGATGAACACCGCCCAGAGCGCTGCCAGCAGGGCCCATCCAGCGAGTTGAACCAGTAGTTCCTGCATCGCCGACTACTTCACCGATTTCCAGTTCTTGATGCGGTATTCGCGTTTGAGCATGGATTGGGCGCCAAGGTACCCGCCCATGCCATGGACTGATGGCCCCGGCGGGGCGGCCGAGGAGATCAGATACAGTCCCTTGGACTGCAGGTACCAGGGATCCAGGGAAACCCTCGGCCGCTTGATGGTGCCCAGCAGGTCCATGGTTCCGCCGGATAGATCCCCGCCGATCAAGGCGGCGTTCTGCCGCTCCAAATCCTTGGCGGTGACCACGTGGGCTTCGAGGACGATTTCGGAGAAGCCCGGGGCCGCCTGCTGGATCATGGTTTGGATTTCCTGTCGCATATCCCGTGGCGAATCCAGGGGCACATGGCAGTAGGCCCAGATGACGTGCTGTCCTTCTGGCGCGCGCGAATCATCGAACTGCGAGGGCTGGGAGACGATCATGAATGGGGTCGCCGATCCGCGGTGGACTGCGGCACGCTCGGCTTTGCCCACCTGCTTGGCGGTGCCGCCCAGATGGACGGTGCCGGCAGTGGCCAGCACCGGATCCCGCCACGGAACCGGTTCGGAGAGCACGAAGTGGACCAGGCAGCTGCCCGGCGAGCGCCTGGTGGTGGACAGGGCCCGGGAGAGCTGTTCGGGCAGGTGCCCGGCGCTGAGCTTCGCGGCCTCTTCGGCTGAGGTGTCGAATAGGATGTTCTGCGCGGTGAGCTCATCGATGTGGTGGACCCTCACCCCGGTATGGATCTGCGCGCCGCGGGCGGTGGCTTCGGCAGCCAGCGCGTTGCTGATGGCCTGGGAGCCACCGCGGGGAATCGGCCAGCCCTTGGCGTGGGCGGTGGCGGCCAGGAACAGGCCGGCCCCGGCATTGGCTGGGCCCCGCGATCCGCCAGCCACATGGGCGGCGCATCCCGAGTAGAGGGCGGCGGCGCGCTCGTACTTCGACCCGAGCACTTCCTTGAGCCCCATGCCTCCCAGGGCGGCAGCCCCGAAGCAGGCCAGGGCCAGCGGGTGGCTGGGGACTTTGACCAGGGTATTGAGCAGGGTATCGCTGACCTGGTCGATCTGGCTGACCAGCGGCTGGAGCAGCCGGCGATAGATCTGCCCGTCCTCGCCGCCCAATTCCTCGACGGTGCGTTCCAGATCCCGGTAGGCGTAGGCGGTGCGCTCATCGATGACATGGGCGAAGGACAGGTCCGGGGTGATGAAGTCCACGCGTTCGTGGACCCCGAGTTCGCGCATGGCCGGGGACTGCATGGCCATCGGGTGCACGGCGCTGCCCAGATCGAAGATCGCCTCGGAGCCATCCAGGGATTGGGTCCTGGCCGCCCCGCCGATGCTCTCGTTGGCTTCATAGACCTGCACGTTGAGCCCGGCCCGGGCGGCCACCGCGGCGGCGGCCAATCCGTTGGGCCCGGCACCGACGACAGCGACGTCGATCATTGCTTGCCTCCTGCGGTTTCATAGGACTTCCTGCTGCCCGGCAGCCATGGGCGCAGGGTGAATCGGTCGGGCAGCCCCGCGAACTGGCCGGCCAGCGGATCAACCTGCCCCACCGCGCGGATCGGGTCGCGCCGCGGATCGAGGATGGAACGGGCCACCAGGTACATCAGGTAGCCGAGCATCAGCATGTGGGCGAAGACCAGGACCACGTAGCCGACCTCGGGGAAGGCCTTGTGCGGGTCTTCGGCGGAGGAGGCGGCCAGGTAGTTCCAGAGGCCATAGAAGTGGGCGATCTCCACCAGCATCCAGATCACGAATTCGCGCCAGCGCGGCAAGGCCAGGACGAACAGCGGGATCAGCCAGACGATGAACTGCGGCGAGTAGACCTTGTTGACCATGACAAAGGAGGCGATGATCAAGAAGGCCATCGATCCCAGCCGCGGGGCGTGCTCGGCGCACAGTCCAAGCAGGGCCACGCCCACGCAGCACAGGAAGAAGAGGACCAGCCCGTAGCGCGAAATCTGGTCGGCCTCGAAGATCGGCAGGCCCGGGTTCTTGGCGGCCACCACATTCCAGGCGTGCCAGAAGCTGGACAGGCCCGCGCCGCGCTCCGAGGAGAAGTTGAAGAAGTGCATGAAGGATTGGGGGAAGGCCAGCGCGTAGGGCAGGTTGACCAGAACCCAGGTGGCCGCGGCGGTTCCGCCGGTGACCCAGAAGGTCTTGAGCCGGCCGGTGCGGATGGCCAGCACGAGGATCGCGCCGAGGATGAAGAAGGGGTAGATCTTCATGGCGGCGCCCAGTCCGATCAGCACCCCGGCCCAGACGGTGTGCTTGCGAGCGAAGGCCAGCATCCCGGCGGCCAGCAGGGCGACGGCCCACATATCCCAGTTGATGCTGCCGGCCAGGATGATGCCCGGGGCGATCGCCACCATCGCGGCATCCCAGGGCCGGCGTCCGGTCATCCGCACGGTGCACACGACGGTGACCATCCACAGGATCGCCACCAGTACCAGGTTCATGTCGAAGTACAGCAGCGAGCGGTTGGCCACCGATTCGGGCACGAGCGAGGCCACCGCGGAAGCAACGGTGCTCATCAGCACCGGGTATTCGAATTCTGCGCTGGCGCTGAACGGGGCCCACGGGTTCTCGGCAAATCCGCGGGCGCCGAACAGCGGCACCCAGTCGCTGTAGCAGGCGTAGTTATAGGGGTTGCCGCCGCCCCAGCCGTTGATCCGGCACGGGTTCTTGGCCAGCAGCATCAGCAGCGCCCCGAGGGTGGTCAGCAGGATGATGACGCGTTCCACGCTGAAGAATCCCGGGTCAACCCGACCCGGGTCGCTGCGCCGGCCCAAGGGGCCGCCGATCAGGGCGGTGAACTGTCGAAGGAAGCCGTCAGCGCGTGATGGCACGGTAATACGCAGAGGGCCCCGCTTGGGCGGAGACTGGTTTGGCTCGTGCATACTCTCCAGCCTAGATGTTTTGCCCGCGACCATCGGCGAATAGGCCAACGTTTCGTATTAACTCGCTGCCCCGCACCGTTCGCGAAGGCTGAAGCCGAGCCCGGCGAACACCCGTAAACCGCTTGCTGACCTCACTTTCAGCAAATATGCAGGTGATTACACCGCGACTTCACCCCTCGTTTACCTAAATGCTCCCGGTTGGTTAACTAAGGCCCATAGCGTCATATCCGTGAGCAAAACCAACCAGCCAAATGTCATGGCGATCATCCCCGCCCGGGGAGGATCCAAGGGCATCCGGCTCAAGAACCTGCGTGAGATCGGCGGCAAGTCGCTGCTGGGACGCGCTATTGAATCAGCCAAGGCCGCGAGTACAGTCAGCGACGTCGTGGTCAGCACGGATCATGAGCAGATCAAGGCCGAAGCCCTGCGCTACGGCGCTCGAGTGGTTGACCGACCGGCAGATATCGCCGGGGATACGGCCAGCAGCGAGTCGGTTCTGCAGCATGTCCTGGCCAATACCGAATCCACGCCGGCGGTGACACTGTTCATCCAGTGCACCAGCCCGATGATCGACCCGGCAGACCTGGATGCGGCCATCACCAAGGTCGCCTCCGGTGAAGCGGAAGTCAGCTTCGCAGCGGTGGCCGACCACGGTTTCCACTGGGCGATCGACGAGAACGGCGAAGCTGTCGCGGTAGGGCACGAGAAGCTGCACCGTCCGCGCCGCCAGGATCGCGAACCGCGTTTCCGCGAAACCGGCGCGTTCTACGCCATGGATACCGAAGGCTTCCTGGCCGCTGGACACCGGTTCTTCGGCCGGGTCCAGGTCCATGAGGTTCCCAGCGAGCACGGCATCGACATTGATGCCGAGGCCGACTTGCTGCTGGCGGAACTGACGCTCCCGAATGAACCGGCAGCGATCAGCGTGGATGCGGTCATCACGGATTTCGATGGCGTGCACACCCCGGACACCGCATACGTGGATGAGCACGGCACCGAAACCGTGCGCGTCTCGCGTTCCGATGGCATGGGGGTGGCCCGGCTTCGGGCCGCCGGAGTGAAGTTCCTGATCCTCTCCAAGGAAGCCAATCCGGTGGTTGCCGCCCGGGCCGCCAAGCTCAAGGTCGAGGTGGCCCACGGCATCGAGAACAAGGCCGAGTACCTGGCCCAGTGGCTGGCCGATGAGTCGATCAACCCGTCACGCGTGGCTTATGTCGGCAACGACATCAATGACCTCGGCGCCATGAAGCTAGTCGGCTGGCCCGTCTCCGTGGCCGACGCCAACGAGCAAGTACACCGTGCAGCCCGCCACCGCCTGTCCCGCAAGGGCGGATACGGGGCGGTGCGAGAACTGGCCGAACTGGTCCTCGCCGCACGCTAACCCGCACATTCTTCCCAAGTTTCACCCACTGAAAGGCAAAACAATGACCACCGTCAACACCGAAATCAAGCCAGTTGCCATCGGCGAATCCCTGCTTGGCGCTGGCCAGCAGGTCTACGTCATCGGCGAAATCGGCATCAACCACAATGGTGATATCGAAATCGCCAAGCAGCTGATCGACGTTTCGGCTGAGGCCGGCGCCAACGCGGTGAAGTTCCAGAAGCGCACCCCGGAAATCTCCACTCCCACCGACATGCGCGACAAGATCCGCTCCACCCCATGGGGCGAGATGACCTACCTGGACTACCGCTACCGCGTTGAGTTCGATGCGGCCCAGTACAAGGAGCTCATCTCCTACGCAGCCTCCAAGGGCCTGCACGCCTTCGCTTCCCCCTGGGACGTTCCTTCGGTGGAGTTCATGGAAGAGCAGGGTGCCGTCACCCACAAGGTCGCTTCCGCATCGGTCACCGACATCGAGTTGCTCAAGGCGCTGGCCCAGACCGGCAAGCCGATCATCCTGTCCACCGGCATGTCCACCATCGAGCAGATCGACAAGGCCGTTGAGACCCTGGGCACCAGCAACCTGGTCATGATGCACGCCACCAGCACCTACCCGCTGCCTCCCGAAGAAGCCAACCTGCGCATGATCGAAACCCTGCGTGACCGCTACCAGGTTCCAGTGGGCTACTCGGGCCACGAGCGCGGCCTGCAGATCTCGCTGGCCGCAGTGGCCCTGGGCGCCGTCACCGTCGAGCGCCACATCACCCTGGACCGCACCATGTGGGGTTCGGACCAGGCTTCCTCGCTGGAGCCAAAGGGCTTCGAGTCGCTGATCCGTGACATCCGCATCCTGGAGCAGGCCATGGGCGACGGCGTGAAGAAGGTCTTCCCGGGCGAGCTGGCTCCACTGAGCCGCCTGCGCCGCGTCGACGCCTAATTACCGCGCACCGTGTTTTCTCGGCGGTCGAACCTGCGACAGGTCCGGCCGCCGAGTTCCATGAGTCACCACGCAGCAGCACCGCACCAAGCAAAGGAAGCCAGTCCCGCCATGACGAGCCCGATCCCTGGCCGCATATCCGTGGTCATCCCGGCCTACAACCAGGAAGCCTACATTTGTGATGCGCTGGCTTCCCTCGAGAGGCAAAAGCTGGACCAGTGGGAGATGGAAGTGCTTGTCGTGGATGATGCATCCACCGACGCCACCGCTTCGCTCATCGAGTCCTATAGCGATCGGGTCCCGGGCCTGAAGCTGATCACGCTCGAGCAGAATGTGGGCGTCTCGGCCGCCCGGAACATCGCATTGAAGCAGGTGACCGGTGAGTTCTATACCTTCTTGGATCCCGACGACTGGTACGGGCCGCAGCATCTGGCCACATTGGCCGACACCCTGAGCAAATTGCACGTGGATTTCGTGCGCTGCGACCACGTGCGCGTCGCCGGCACCAACCGCGTGATTTACCGCGCTCCACAGGCCTTGCGGGGCATTGTGCTCAATCCTTCCGATGACATCGAACCGATCGACTCGCCGTCGATGGTCGACTACCCCTACTCGTGGGCCGGCATGTACCGCACCGAGTTGATGAAATCCATCGATTGCTTCTACTTCGATGAGCGTCTGCTCTCGGCCGAAGACCGTCCCTGGATCTGGAAGCTGCACCTTGATACGGCGCGCTATGCGGTGATCTCCTCGCCAAGCATCTTCTACCGCCGAGGCCTGCCGAATTCGCTCAGCCAGGTCTTCGACGAGCGACAGCTCGGATTCCTCGAGGCCTTCACCCAGGTATTGGCTACGGTGCGCGAACACCCTGATTCCTCACGCCACCTGCCCAAAGCGCTGCGCCAATTTTTCGCGATTGTGTGCCACCACGAGAAGCGCTCTAAGAACTACCCGCCGCAAGTCCGGCTTACAATCAAACAACAGCTGCGTGAGATCTTCAGTGACATCGACGTTGCTGTTGCCCACCAGGTAGTTCTTGAAATGGATGTCGCTCGTCGCCGCCATATCCTCTCGTACCTCCAGCCAGGTCAGATCGGGGTCGCCAAGTGATCGCACTGATTGAAGCCAGCAGCTACTTTCAGCTAGCTTCTCTGGCCGCGATGGCCGACGCAGGGCTGCTTCCCGAAGCAGATGAGCGCATCCTGGTTCTGGCCAATGGCTCCCAGGTGCCGGAATTGACTACTCCTCTGGAGGAAACGCCAGGTTTCCAGCAACTTGCTGCGCGCTTCGACCGGGTAGTGGATTTTGCCGCGCTGACCTCGCCGCGTCGCCCGTCCCAGTTCAACCCGCGCGAAGACGAGCTGCACATCTTCGAGTCGCTGCTACGCCAGGCATGGAACCTGGGTACCGGGCCCCTGACGCTGGTGCTCGAATCCATCCAGGTCAATCCTGCTCGAGCGCTGGCGCGCATCTTCTTCGATGCCCAGTTGTGGGTCCATTCCGACGGGCTGATGTCCTACGGTCCTACCCGCAACCGCTTGGCGATGCCGCTGCGCCAGCGATTGATGGGCACCATCCACGTTGACCTGATTCCGGGCTTGGAGCCGCATCTTCTGGCCGAGCTCGAGCCGGTGCGCAAGGTGCTGCACGCCCACGAACTGGCAAGGATCTTCAGCGAGCTTGCCGAAAATGCGCACTTCGACCTGCCTGGTTCCAGCGCGTTGATTCTTGGCCAGTACCTCGGCTCGCTGCGCCTGATGGATGCCGACGAGGAGTTCGAGCTGCATGTGCAGATGCTCCAGGAAGTGGTGAATCGCGGCCTGGATACAGTGCTTTTCAAGGCGCACCCATCGGCGAGTGCCACCTCGGCGGCCCGGCTGGCCACAGTGGCTGAAGAAATGGGCCTGGATTTCCGGCTGCTCACCACCGATCATCTTGCGGAAACGGTAATCGCCTCGGCTCGCCCGGAAGTAGTCATCTCCTGCTTCTCCACCGGTCTGGCTACAGCCAGGTACATCCTGGATACCGATGTCCATGCTGTGGGCACCGGAACCATGTTGCAGGCGTTGGCGCCCTATGAAAATTCGAACCGCATTCCGCTCTCTATCATCCACGCCCTGTTTGTCCAGGACATCCCAGCCCCTGCGCACAGCGACGGTGATGACCAGCTCTCGAAGCTGCTGGTGGCCGTGGCTTACTGCATGCAATCGGCCCAGCTGCCCCAGCTGCGCGAGCCGGCCGCCGAATTCCTGGGCGTTCACTACCCTGAATTCTCCGCGCATTTCAAGCGCCGTCGCATCACCAGATTGGATCTGCCACCACGCTGGGCTCATCTGGTTTCCCGCCATTCACTGCCTTCGAAGGTCCGCGGGGCGTCGCGCCGGGTGCTGCGAAAAGGGTCCAAACAGCTCGAAACCCTGTCCAAGTCCTTGAGCCGACTGGCAAAATGACCCTCACCATGATGAAACTGACCCAGCACGACACCCATGAGGTTCCGCGTCCACGATTCGGGACGGCTCATGTGTGGGTCGAGTCCCCCTTGCAGTTGCTCTCGGCCGTGGAAACCCATGCGGCGGGACTGCTGGGCACCGACATTCGGGTGATCCCTCGTTTGGGCATGCCGCTGGAAGCGACGACCCAAGCGCTGCTGAATCACGCACCGGCCGGAGTGCACTTTGAACCGGCCGCACGCAAGCCACCGCAGCCCAAGAGCTCTTCGAACCGGTATGTCACCGGTGATGTCTATTCGGGCAAGGTGCAGCGCAGCCTACTGTCCGGGGTGAAAGCCAAGGAAATCATCATCATCGATGACGGCTTGGCTACCTTGGCGCTGATCAAGCAGCTGATCAGCGACTCCCCTACCCCGCTGGTCCGTGCTCGAGCGAAGAATTCCGCGGCCCGCATCGCCATGGGCCTTGCCACCTGGCACCGCCTGCGCCAGCTGGCCCGGGAAGATCGATTGCTCATCGTTTCAGCATTGATGGTGGATGCCGACACGAAGGCCAAGATGGCTGATCTTGGCATCAAATTCGCCCAGCACAAGTTCGAGTGGCTGGCTACCCAGCCAGTGGCGGAGAGCTTTACCGAGCCTACTTTGCTCATTGGATCCGCGATGGTGGCTGACCAGCTGATCCATGAGCAGCCCTACTTGCAGTGGATCGAAGGAATTTCTGCCGACGGGCCGGTCGCCTACTTCCCTCATCGGCGGGAAACCCCGGAGCTTCTGGAGAAGATCTCGAAAATCGATCAAGTGGTCCTCAAAGAGCACACGGTGCCTATTGAGATGCGCCTGCGGGTATTGCGTCCAGGCCAGGAGATCCGCGCCTTGCCTTCAACCGTGATCCCATCGTTGCGCCTGTTGCTGGGCCCGGATGCCCGATATCTCTACCCGCAAGCGGTCCCCGAGCACTGGTGGACCGAGGGAACCGACATTGAGTTGCGCGAGCACCTATCTAGTTCGTTGAAGGTGTGAAGCCACGTATGAAACCCTCAGTTCTTGCGATCGCCGACTCAGATTCCTATCTGAAGCTGGCCACAAGTTTTTTGCACCGTCTGGGTCCTGAATGGGACCGCAAGGTGTATTTGGCGCGAACTCCGGTGATGCCCACTGAACAGCAGATTTCAGCGGCCTTCGAAGGGACCGACCTGAACCCCGAGATGCTCGAGGTCATCCATCTCTCGCAGCTGGAGGCTGATTCCGTCCAGGAAGACATCATTTTCGCTTCGGCCACAGGACCCGTTGTCGCCGAGATCTATTCGCGGATGCTGCGTACCGAACCAGTTGATGCGCGCCGTACGGCGTTGATCTCTGCCTTGCCCGGTGTTGCCTACCCTGCCACGCAGAAGGGCTGGAATTATCGCCGTGCTGGCGATGCTTTCATCTGCCATTCACATGCCGAAGCACGGGATTTCTCGTTCATGACCGAATACCACGCAGGACACCAGCCGACCATCATGGTCAGCAAGCTGCCTTTCCTGAACTGCACGGGGTTCCCTCCTGCTCAAGGGAAGCTGATCAATCGCTTGGTATTCGCACCGCAGGCGAAGGTGCCGGAGACAGCCGAGCAGCGCGAATCAATTCTGCTGGCGTTGGAGAAGGCTAGCAAGATGAATCCCGGGCTCGAAGTCATGATCAAGCTGCGGGCCAAAGCTGGCGAGCCTCAAACCCATCTGGAGGCTCATCCCTATGACAGCCTCTTCGCCCAGCTTCGGGCGCAGAACAAGATCAGTGCCGAGTCCCGCATCCAATTCGATATCGGGTCGATGAGTGAAGTGCTCATTCCCGGCAGTGCTCTGGTTACCGTATCCTCCACAGCGGCCTTGGAGTCCATAGATCGCGGCCTGCCCACCATGGTGCTCTCAGATTTCGGCGTAAACCGGCAAATGATCAATACCGTTTTTGTCGCCTCCGGGATCATCGGGGACCTGGATGATGTGGTGGCATTGAATTTTGGCGAGCCCAGTAAAGCGTGGCTGCGCGAGAACTACTTCCACCGCATGGATCGCAGCTTCTTTCAATCCTTGGAGATCCTTGCCCAAAGAGCGAATTCCGGCAAGCTGCGTACCGATCCCGAAATCCTGGCTTTCATTCGACGACAGCCGCTACGCCATCGACTGCGTACGGCGCTTCCCTCACCGTTGGTGAGGGTGCTGTTGAGGATGCGCCGAAGCTTCCGCCAATCACGGAGACGCAGCACTAGAACTCTGTCATGATTCATTCAACTTTTGATAATGACACGCGTTTTACCCTCATCTTCAGTCATTTGTCATTACTCATAACTCAATGAGTCTTGTACCAAAACTGACTTGGAAGTCCGTCGAGAATGTTCCCAGTGGGCTTCCATGACTCCGGCTCTGGCCACTGCCGAGCTCATTAGGCGCTGTGCGGGAATTTTATGATGCCAACAGGACTTGAACTCCTTGGGGCCTGCATCACAAAGATCAATTTGAGATGCAGAAATCCCGCAGTTTCATAACCTTCACAAAGGAGCTCATGTGCCAGAGAATCCGATCCGCGTTGCCATCGTTGGCGTAGGCAACTGCGCCACTTCCCTGATCCAGGGTGTTGAGTACTACCGAAATGCCGATATTGAGTCCACCGTTCCCGGGCTCATGCATGTGCAGTTCGGCCAGTACCACGTTGGCGACGTACAGTTCGTTGCCGCCTTCGACGTTGATGCCAAGAAGGTCGGCCTTGATCTTTCGGACGCCATTTTGGCTAGCGAAAACAACACCATCAAGATCGCCGACGTCCCGACCACGGGCGTAACCGTCCAGCGCGGCCACACCCTCGATGGGCTGGGAAAGTACTACCGCGAGACCATCGAAGAATCTGGTGCTGAGCCTGTAGACATTGTTCAGAACCTCAAGGACAACAAGGTTGATGTCCTGGTTTGCTACTTGCCGGTTGGTTCAGAAGAAGCCGCTAAGTACTACGCCCAGTGCGCCATCGATGCCGGCGTCGCTTTTGTTAATGCGCTTCCGGTCTTCATCGCTGGCACGCCTGAATGGGCCGAGAAGTTCACCGATGCTGGCGTGCCTATCGTCGGCGACGACATCAAGAGCCAGATCGGTGCAACCATCACGCACCGAGTCATGGCCAAGCTGTTCGAAGACCGCGGCGTCGTGCTGGATCGCACCTATCAGTTGAACGTTGGCGGCAACATGGACTTCAAGAACATGCTCGAGCGCGATCGCTTGGAATCAAAGAAGATTTCCAAGACACAGGCTGTCACTTCCAATACCTCGGCAAAGCTGGCGGCCGATGATGTCCACATCGGCCCGAGCGACTACGTTGCCTGGCTTGATGACCGCAAGTGGGCTTTCGTGCGCCTTGAGGGTCGCAACTTCGGTGATGCCCCGGTGAATCTGGAGTACAAACTGGAGGTCTGGGATTCCCCGAACTCTGCCGGGGTGATCATCGATGCTGTACGCGCTGCGAAGATCGCGCTGGATCGCGGCATCGGCGGTCCGATCCTGTCGGCATCAAGCTACTTCATGAAGTCGCCGCCAGAGCAGTACGACGATGAGACTGCACGCGCGAAGGTGGAAGCTTTCATCCGCGGCGACGTGGAGCGCTAAGCTCCGTGCCCGCTTAGGGCAACATGGTGGGCCAAGATCGTCAGTCCTGGCCCGTGGTTGTTTCCGACCATAGCCCAGACGCGGAGAAGCCCGCCGGCTTGCAGGCCGGCGGGCCTCTGGGCACTAATATGCGAGAACATAGTGGGTACCTCTTACTTATTCGATGGGCGGACAACGGTAATGGCGTTGTGCGCGCTTAGCGAATACGAAGGTACATTTCTACAGGCACGTGATTCTTGAGTTCACGCTCCCGCATTCGACGATTGAATTCGGTGCTGTCGAAGTTCTTCAGCTTGCTGCTGTCTTGACGCTTTTTCATTTGCTATCCCTCCCTTCAGCCACAGTTGAAGGGGAGGGAAGATCCTGGCGCGTTGTTGAAACTGCGCGAGCTTTCAGGCTTTCGGGACCAGCGAAGATCAGTTCCGAGGTGCGAACGGCCCGTTGAGCGGACGAGGAATACAGGGTGCTAGACATGAAAAAAGTTCCTAAGGTGAGAGTCGATTACTGACCTGCAACCTCAGGAACTCGGGTGGGATTCACCGTCGTCTAGGAATCCACTGTTCCGGAGGTTGGAGAGACAAGGCCGAAATTGCCGGCAGGCATAAAGCCGCCGCCACGTCGCCATGTGCGATGAGTAGAAATATCCAGAGTGATATTCATCGTTTCTCCACCTCCTAAAATCTCTTAGTAGCCAGTCGTGATCAATCACGAGGCTATGCTGATAAGTTTCATCGATCCGCAAGTCTCATTGAGACTTCCCAATCACAGTATTCAGCTTACATGGATTGGCCGGCCTGCGCCACTAGTTAAGTCAAAAAGTTTAAGAACTTTTTGACTACGCAAAAATGCCCAGCACCTCACGGGTGTTGGGCATCTTCACTGCACTCTTCTCAAGTCAGCGGTTACTCTTCGGTAATCGCTTCTTGGGCCTCTGGTTGCTCAGCCCACCAGGCGCGAAGCTGTTCTACGGCGGCCTCTTCACCAAGCGGACCCTCATCCAAACGGAGCTCGAGCAGGAAGTTGTACGCGCGGCCGACCACAGGACCTGGCTTGATACCCAAGAGGGCCATGATCTGCTGTCCATCCAGATCCGGTCGAATGGACTTGAGTTCTTCCTGTTCAGCGATCTGGGCAATGCGTGCCTCGAGGTCATCGTAGGCAAAGGCCAGCCGGTCAGCCTTCTTGCGATTACGCGTGGTGACATCCGAACGCGTCAGCCGGTGAAGATGCTCGAGCAATTCCCCCGCGTCGGTGACATAGCGGCGAACGGCCGAATCAGTCCACCCGGCATCGCCATAACCGTAGAAGCGCATATGCAATTCAACAAGGCGGGCCACCGCTTTGGTGGTTTCCTTGTCGAAGCGCAAGGCACGCATACGCGCCTTGACCATCTTGGAGCCGACCACGTCGTGGTGGCGGAAAGACACCGCGCCGCTCGGTTCGAATTTGCGAGTCGCAGGCTTGCCGATATCGTGCATCAACGCGGCAAAGCGCAGCACGAAGTTCGGTCCTGGAACCGGACCGTCCTGATCGGTTTCCAGCCCGATCGCCTGCTCGAGCACGGTCAGTGAATGCTGGTAGACATCCTTATGCCGATGGTGCTCATCAATTTCAAGACGCAGGGCGGACACCTCGGGAAGCACCTTATCGGCCAGCCCTGTCTCGACAAGCAGATTGATGCCGGCGCGGGGTTCAGCGCCGTTGATCAGCTTCACCAGTTCATCGCGTACGCGTTCCGCGGAGATGATATCGATGCGCTCGGTCATTTCGCTCATGGCCTTGCGCACTTCGGCGCTCACTTCGATTTGCAGCTGCGAAGCGAAGCGCGCGGCGCGCATCATGCGCAAGGGATCATCGGAGAAGGAAATGTCAGGCGCGCCCGGGGTGCGAATGCAGTGGTCCTCCAGCGATGAGACGCCATCGAACGGGTCAACAAGTTCAAGGTCCGGCAACCTCAGGGCCATGGAGTTCATGGTGAAGTCACGGCGGAACAGGTCATCGTGCAGGTTATCGCCGAAGGCGACGATAGGCTTCCGCGATTCCTTGTCATAGGCATCAGCGCGATAGGTCGTGACCTCTAGGGTGTGCTCACCCTTTTTCAGGGCAATGGTGCCGAACTCGCGCCCCACATCCCAGATATTGTCAGCCCAGCCAGAGATCGCTTTGATGGTTTCCTCGGGACGCGCGCTCGTGGTGAAGTCGAGGTCCGGAGAAACCCGGCCCAGGTACAGATCTCGAACCGGTCCACCCACCAGGGACAGCTCATGGCCTGCCATGACAAAGCGGTCGGCCAAGTCGAAAATGACCGAGGGCAGGATTTGACGCAATGCGTCAGGTGAGGGAAGTGCATGCATAGTTACTTAAGCGTGCCAGAAATCTGTGTGAATTGCTTGAAAATGCGCTGATTTTGCTTGCGAGATAACTTACTTGTCCACGTCGATAAGGCGAACGTGGCTACTTTCTCGATAGAGTGGATTCATGAACCGACCGATCCCGTCTGCCCCAAAGCGCACTCCATTGACTGCGTCAATGGCTCGCGCGCAGGCAACTGGCGGTCATACAAGCTTGCCAACAGTGGAAGAAATCTCTTCCGGCGGCATCGTCATCGACTTCAATGCCCCGCAACTGCCGGTAGCGATTATCGCCCGGTACAACCGCGGCGGCCGCCTGGAATGGTGCCTGCCCAAGGGGCATCCCGAGGGCGTGGAATCCAATGAGGAAGCGGCGATCCGCGAAATCGAGGAGGAAACCGGCATCGCCGGACGCATCCTCGCGCCGCTGGGTTCGGTCGACTACTGGTTCACCGTGACAAACTACCGAGTGCACAAAACCGTGCACCATTTCCTGCTGGAAGCTACCGGCGGGCATTTGACGATCGAGAACGATCCCGATCACGAAGCCGTCGATGTTGCCTGGGTCCCCCTGGATTCCCTCGGCAAACGCCTTTCCTTCCCCAATGAGCGCCGGATCGCTGATCTGGCACGCGAGGTTCTAACAAAGCATGACTCAGGTTCCTAATTCATCTGCCGGCTCCGATCAGCAGCCAATGACCGGGGCCATGGACTTAGTCGCCGAACCTCCTGCGGAGCTGCATCGTCAGCAAGGCAGGTCCCGCTCCAAGATCTATGCCCTGATGGCCTCGGGCACCCTCGTATCGCGACTGCTCGGATTCGTGCGCACCGCGCTGCTGGCCATGGCCATCGGCTCGGTCACCTCGGTGGCCGACATCTTTGAAAAAGCCAACGTCATCCCGACGATCATCTACATGCTGCTGGCCGGCGGCGTGTTCAATGTGGTGCTCATTCCCCAGCTGATCAAGGCCTCCAAGGCCAAGGACCGAGGGGCTGCCTACACTTCAAAGCTGATCTCGCTGACCGTGGTGGTGATGGGCATCCTGACCCTGATACTCACGCTGGGCGCGCGGCCGCTGATCACGGCGCTGACCAATAACTGGTCCGAACCGATGATCGTTCTCGGCACCGCCTTCGCCTACTGGTCATTGCCGCAGATCTTCTTCTACGGGCTCTACGCGGTGCTCGGCCAGGTATTGAACGCCAACGGCCGATTCGCCGCCTTCATGTGGGCACCGGCGATCAATAACATCATCCAGCTGCTGGTCATTGGCGCGTTCATCATGACCTTCGGCGCCTATACGTCGGGTGATCCGATGCAGGACTGGAGCTCGCTGAAAACCATGTGGCTGGCTGGCGGAGCCACCCTGGGCATCGTTATGCAGTCTCTGGTGCTGTTCTGGCCGCTGAAGAAGGTCGGTCTCAAGCTCACGCTCGACTTCGGCTGGCGCGGCATGGGCCTGCGCCACGTGGGAAAGCTGGCGATCTGGACCCTGGCCGCCATGGTCATCGGCAACCTCTCCTCGCTGCTGTACTCCAAGATCGTCTCCGGGGCGACCGCCGCTCGCGCCCAGATGCCGGCCGAGCAGGCCGCCTCGGTGGCCGGCGAATACGCGCTGAACACCTCGCAGCTGATCACCGTCCTGCCGCACTCCCTGTTCGCCTTGACGGTGGCCACGGTGCTGTTCAACGACTTCGCTCGCGCCTTCTCCGAGAAGCGCGTCAACGATGTCGGCCAGCTGCTGAACCGCGGCATGCGCTCCACCGCGATCCCGATCGTATTCTGCACCATCGTATTCATCGTGCTCGCCGGACCTTTGGGCCGCCTCTTTGCCGGTTCCTCCGATAATGCCGCGCAGGCCGCCGGTGCCCTGGGCCAGCTGCTGGTGCTGACCGCTTTGGGTCTGCCGTTCAAGTCCCTGCAGTTCTTCATGCTGCGCGTGTTCTACGCCGAAGAAGATACCCGCACCCCGATGCTCATCCAGACCGCCACCGCGGCTCTGGGCCTGGTCCTGGCCTTCTCCGCCGCCGCGCTGGTCGATCCGATGCACATCGCCGCGGCCATTGCCTTCATCTACGGACTGACCAACGTGCTGGGCTGCATCGGCACCCATTACCTGGTCAAGCGCCGCTACGGCAGCTACGGCGTCACTTCGGTGATCGATACCTACGTCCGCGTGGGATGGATGGCGACCATCGCCGGTGCCTTCGGTAGCCTCGTGCTTTGGCTGCTGGGCGGATTCAGCTTCGGCTTCGCCTACAGTTCGCTGATCAACGCCATCATTTCGATCATTCTGGTCGCCGGAACCATGGGCGTGGTCTACATCGGTTTGCTGCACAAAACCAAGGTCCCGGAGCTCGATGGCTTCCTCGGCCCGATCCTTCGTAGGATCCCAGGATTCAAGCGCTGAAAATCCTCTGAAACTTGCTAGTGATTATGGGCAAATTGGCACCATTTAGAGTTCACTGACAGGTAACATGACAGGTGGTGGTTTGAGTACTGCTACCGAAGAACAATCAACCCTTGGAGATGCACGTGTCGCAGCCAATCGATGTCGGCTCTGTCCTCAGCGGCCGCTACCAGGTCACTGAGACTGTCCTTTCATCAGCTGAAGGTGACTTGGTGCTCGGCGGCATTGACCAGGTGCTGAACCGATCCGTGAGCATCATGGTGGCATCGAGCGAAAACTCCTCGCAGCTAGCAGCTAGCGCCCGTGAAATCGCTATGGGCGAGCGCGCCTCCAACGTCCAGGTCCTGGATCTGGGCATCACCGATTCCAACCAGACCTACCTGGTTGCCAACGTCGCCCGCTCCTCGGACCTCTTGGACCTGGTCCTTGAATCCGACGACGCACCCTACGTCGAGCCGTTCTTCACCGATACCCTTGGCACCGAGATCTTCGGCGAATCCCGCCAAGCCGTGCCGGAAACCTACGAGTACGAAGATGAAGAGCCAGAGCACCAGCACAAGCTCGGCACCGCATTCTCCAGCGGCCTGGCCGGCCTGAAGAACCGCTTCGGCAAGAAAAACCAGGAACAGGCAGAAGCGCAGCAGTTCGACCAGACTGCCCCTCATGAGCAAGTTCCTGCCACCACCGCGACCCCGGTAACTCCTGCCGAGCAGCCAGCCACTCAAGATCAGCCAGCGGTTTCCCGCCTGGATGATGAAGATGATGAGCCAAACGTCACCGCCACCGCGGCCCTGGCCGCCGCAGCCCAGTCCAAGGGCGACACCCCTGCCAAGGCCAAGCCGGAACAAGGCGCCAAGGAACAGTCCTCCAAGGCCGAGCCGGAAGAAAAGCCAGCACCAAACGAGCAGAAGCCAGCCAAGAAGAAGGGTGGCGCCGCCGCCGCCGGCGCAGCAGCTGGTGCTGCTGTAGCAGCCGGTGGTGCCAAGGCCTCGACTTTCCCTGCTGCAGCCAAGAACGTTCCTGCACAGGGCGCTGCGGCCCCTGTTGCGGACGAGGAAGTGGACGAAAACACCTCGAAGGGAACCCGCCTGCTGGTTGGCGCGGTCCTGCTGATCGTTCTGGTTCTTGCAGTGGTCTTCGCCTTCAACTTCCTCGGCGGCGACAAGGACACCACCGCGAACGATTCGGGCGAGAAGACCGAAGCTTCGCAGCCCGCCGAGTCCGAATCGCCCAAGGAATCCACCGAGCCTGCCCTGCCAAAGCCCGAAATCTCCGACGTCTCGCGTCTGGTGCCAGGCAATCAGCAGCTGAATGCCGAAACCGACGGCACCCTGTCGAACATGATCGACGGCAACGCCTCGAGCGCTTACAACACCTACACCTATACCACCAGCAACTTCGGTGGCTTCGCCTCGAACATGGTCTTCATCCTCGAGCTCGAAGACAAGTCCGCGATCTCCGAGGTCAACCTGGACGGCCTGAACGCTACCGGTGGCGACTACGAAATCCTGGTCGGTGATTCCGATGACCTGGGTGATGCCAATTCCGTGGCCAAGGGTTCCTTCTCTGGCCCGTCGGTCTCCGTGACCGTGAAAGACGGCGACAAGGATTCGATGGAAGGCTCCTATGTCTTCCTGAACGTCACCGACCTGCCACGCAAGGCTTCGGGCGGCAACGAATCTCGCCCATACGGCCTGCAAATCGGTGAGTTCTCCGCCAAGTAATAGAAGCGGAATTTTTTAGCAAAGCCATACGTTGAGGTGGATAGTGAGGTAAAGCCTCGCTATCCACCTCGCACTATTAGGACGAAAGGGTTCTACCCCCGTGACTTCAGCACAGAACGACGAAATCCGCGACGTAATCATCGTCGGCTCCGGCCCGTCGGGTTATACCGCTGCGATTTACACCGCGCGTGCGAACCTGAAACCACTGGTCATCGCCGGTTCGGTCACCGCTGGCGGCGAACTGATGAACACCACGGACGTGGAAAACTTCCCAGGGTTCCCAGAGGGAATCATGGGCCCAGACCTGATGGACAACATGCAGAAGCAGGCCGAGCGCTTTGGCGCTGAGATCCTCTTCGATGATGTCACTGCGATGGATCTCACAGGCGAAATCAAAACCCTCTCGCTGGCCGACGGCACCACCTTCCGAGCCCGCAGCGTGATCGTCTCCACCGGCTCCGCATACCGCGAACTGGGCCTGGAAGACGAGAAGCGCCTCTCCGGCCACGGCGTCTCCTGGTGCGCAACCTGCGATGGTTTCTTCTTCCGCGAGCAGAACATTGCCGTGATCGGCGGCGGCGACTCCGCCATGGAAGAAGCACTGTTCCTGACCAAGTTCGCTTCCAAGGTCACCGTGGTGCACCGCCGCAACGAGCTTCGTGCATCGAAGATCATGGCCGACCGCGCCCTGGCTCACGAGAAGATCGACTTCGTGTGGGACTCCGAGGTAGTCGGCATCAACGGCGACGACAAGGTCCAGGGCCTAGTCCTCAAGAACCGCACCAGTGGCGAAGAGAGCACCCTGGATGTCACCGGCATCTTCGTAGCCATAGGCAATGATCCACGTGTGGATCTCGTCAAGGATCAGCTTGAACTGACTTCCGAGGGCACCATTGCCGTCGAAGGACGTACTTCGAAGACTTCACTGCCTGGTGTATTCGCTGCCGGCGACGTCATCGATTCCACCTACCGTCAGGCAATCACCGCAGCCGCTTCGGGTTGCGCCGCCGCACAGGACGTGGAGCACTACTTGGCTAACGTCAACGAATCCGTAGCAACCGTCTAATTAGATTTCTCAGAAAGGGGTTGTCTCTCATGAGCAACGCAAAAGCAGTAACTGAAGCAACCTTCCAGAGCGAAGTTCTGGATGCCGAAAAGCCAGTCATCGTCGATTTCTGGGCAGAGTGGTGCGGCCCTTGCCGTCAGCTTGGTCCAGTTCTGGATCAGATCGCTGAAGAGCACGCTGCAAAGGTAGACGTCGTCAAGGTCAACGTTGACGAGAACCAGGGCATTGCCGCCAAGTACGGCATCACCAGCATCCCAGCTGTTTACGTCTTCAAGGGTGGCGAGCACGTTGCCACTTCGATCGGTGCAAAGCCAAAGGCTGTCATCGAGAAGGACTTTGCGGATTACCTGTAAGTCCTAAATCAGGTGCGAGAATGGGACCGGCCGATGGGCCGGTCCCATTTTTCATGCCCGAGCTGCGTTACCAAACCCTACCTGGAGTCAGGACTTCGTTGAGAGTGGATCCAGAACTTTTCTGACGAAGAGATTCATATTTGAAATCTTTTTAGCTTGTTTTACAGTTAAAATGTCTATCTTCCTCATTCCGATACCGCTGTTCGCCGATTTCACCTCTCTCTTCACGTGAATAACATTTCTGTTCCAGCAAACTCACATCGCTATACGGAGAGGGCTATGTCGTGACCCGCTCGTCGCATTCACGAGTTGGTGCTCGAGAGCATGTGGGGCACACAAAGCAACAGCAGCTGCTCTGCACTAGATCCTCCTTGCAGTTTCGATCATCCAACGCCAGCAGTGCAGGTTGCCCGCCGGACTGCACCCAAACTTTCTTGAAAACATCTCTGTTACACGCTGTCGCATCTTTCGGTATGCGATGCGTATCGGATAGATGAAGTCCTGAGCACTCATGAACTGGCCGTGCTAGCCATATGAGATTTCGAGAATCATCTTGAGCTCTACAGTCTTTTCCAGGATTCAGAGACACAGTTCTCGGTTCCCTACGATTGCAAGCACCGTTCATATCGCCGCTGCCCCATTGCTCCGCCAAGTACACGACATCATCAAACATGCCCTCCCAGTCCTACAACAGTGATGCAGCCAAGCAACTATTTAGGCCACCTGATTGCCAACTAAACGCCTCAGAGCCAACCAGTATCCGGCAAACAAAGATTTGCTGCAGCCTGAATTACTCAGTCAAGGAGTCAAGATTGAGATGCGCATGCTCTCAACGATAGTGACTACGACTATCAACTCTTCATACGACTGGTTGCAGGTGGCTGTTGGAATTTACTTTTCCTAGCATTGCAAATTCAGCCGGCACTCAGGGGACTCTTGATCCCTTATGTAATTTTTCCCCGTTTTGCAATACAACGGTGCGTGCGGAGTTCTCTGGATCTACATTGCGATCTACTTAGCTATATTCAGCCCTCCAATCAGTCTCGTCCCATGACTTTTAGGGACTTGCAATCACCATTCCGGGCAACATCATGCCGAATGCGGCTGCAAACTGGATCGGTTACAGCCATCGATCGGACCGGCACAGATTCCGTGCATCCCTTTCACTTCCCATCCATCTGTACATTTCGCGAGGGATATTCCGTTCGCGCCTATAGCTGTATAACACGTAGTGCCGCTGTGTTGTCTTTGAGGTATCCATTCTGCGTGCGGCCTTGTGCCAACTGTTGCACCGGTCTAGGGGGCGAACAGCAGTCCCGATGGGCACACACGTGCCTCGTAGATGCTTCATGTGCGGGAGAGGCGTTGTTGCGCCTCTGTGGTCCTCCGCAGGCCCCTTGCAGGCTCCTGATGGGCTTCCCCCTCTCCTAATAAGCTCTGGACGCTACTTCTAGGTTCAGTGGTGATTAAAAAGCTACAGAGATCCAGTTCTATCTTCACGTTTGGTACTACGGCCGGAAGCCGAAAGGTGGCCTCTCTGATCAGGCAAGCTAGCCGTAGACGTCCTCATCCACAGGACTGTAGTGTCTCCAACTGCGGCATAACCAGCGGTTCAGCTGATTCCGTTGACTGTAGCGTTATGCACTCTGTCATTATCGGCGCCCTAACTTGCTCTAGATACGACTCGTGAACATGTGTTGCCAAGCGCAGCGTATTACTGTCCTTTGGCCAACGAGAACACGGCTCTTCCCCCGCGGTATTTGTTGGGCGGCTCGGCGTCGAGCGAAATGGGACACGTCCCAAGTCTCTTGGCGCCTGTTCACATTTTTGAAAGATTGGCCATGTTAGCGATCCAGTCCTTGAGCGTCGATGTCTCACCATAACAGGACCACCATTCGTCGACAGTGAACCAACAAGACCAAATACTGCGACGCCCATACCGGTAACCATCCAGGACCGTGACGAGGGCGCATCCGACTGATCTATTGAATCTGAATTGAGTCGTGCAGGTATGCGCATGTTTCACGTGAAACGATTAGGTTTCAGTGGCACTCCTAATGGTTGCTCTCCGTCCACTCGACGAGTGTTTCACGTGAAACATGATGAGTCAGCATGCAACGGTACGATTCCTCTCAGTGGTCTCTAGCAGTCGCCTTCGTTTCATGTAGAAGCATTCATCGACGAGCAAGAATCGTTCAGGGTTTCATACTATTTTCTTTTGAGAAAACGGATGATTTGCCCACGCAGAACTCTCAGAACGTGAAGAAGCGTGCAGTGTCCTACATCCTGGATCGTTTAGACCGCTATAAGTCGTGTGTTCCCCGCATGTGAAGACCTGGCCCCGAAACTGAATGTCGGGAAAAATCCCTACGCCGATGGGTGCTGCTAGCCCAGGTCGATGCTGGGGAAAGGAACGGCCCACGCAGTGAAGAGATCGCCGAGATCAAGGCCCTGAAGGCCAAAGTCATGGATCTGGAAGACACCAATGAGATCCTTCGCCAGTCAGCGATTTACCTCGCGAGGGAGCCGGCCTTCGCCGGCACTAATTACCGAGTTCATAGATCGGCAATGCGAACGTGGATGCGCCCTCGAACAGATCTGCAAAGTCCTGTCCCAGCACGGTCTATAGATTTCTGCGCGTACGAATGGCAGCTGGATACAACGCCAACCGGCCCGCGGGCTCTCATGGCTGCAGTTACCATGAACAGACTGCATGGCCTGCAACGCCTGATACTAAGATCGGTCGTCCTCGGGCGGAAGTGCTCCACGGTCGGCGGAAGATGACGGCTTGGCTGCAACGCCATGGGGTCACAGACATTTTCACACACACCGTGGATCGGCTCATGTGCTTGGCCAGGATGACTGGCCAGGTGTGCGACAGGAAAACTTCCACGATCATTCGCTATGGACGGGCACCGGGCTAAGGATCAGTTGAACCGGAACTTCCCCACCGCTGCGCCGGACAAGGCATGGATCAAGGACGTCACGTAGGTCCCGACGCGGCGGGTTCATTTACGTTTCGATCGTCATTGGCTTGTTCTCCCCCAGGGAACATATTCTGGGCATCGTCCACCACTCATGACACGGTATTTGTAGAAGTAGCTCTCCACATGGCGTTATGCCAACGCCGGAACGAGCAGGACTCCCCTGTGGGGCCTGGAGTCCTGATTGTGCATCACAGCGACGCGGGCAGCCAATATCCCTGGTAGTTCTGCACCACGACCCTGGTGATGGAAGGGCTGGTTACCTCGATTGGCACCATCAGTGACGCTTTCGCTAATGCCGCTACCGAACACGTACTGGGTGTTTTCAAGGACGAAGCTGTGGTCAAGGATTCCCCGTTCCCTGGTGCAGAGTTGAGGTCCGAAGCGGGCGTCGCAGACTTCGCGATGGAGTGGGTGCAGTGTACATCTCGCAGTGGTTGCACTGGACGCTGGGGTGCCAGACACCAGTGGAGTTTGAGGTACTCCACTAGGATGAAATCAACGGCTCGTTGCCCGATGTGTCCGCCCATAGAATGGCGGCATGATTTCCGGGATGGTTCAGTGCGTCTTTCGCTGAGGCGAACGCCATGATTCACAGCCCCACTGCATTACCTCCACAGTTGGGCTCGTTTAGCGATGCCAGGCTTTCCTTGACCACGACTGATTGGCCTCTGAAGATACGCGCAGCGTCTCAGCACCAAGGCTTGTGCAGCAGCCACTATCCTGCGACGACGGCGTCAGTGCCATCACCGACACCTCTGGGCAGTGATTACCGATTGGTTCCTCCTCAAGGTAAGCAGTATCAACGACGTCGCACTCAACTCTCTCGATCTACGGGCAAGCTCTAGAGACCTCTGCAAAGAGTCCACTGACGTGGACTTTCCTTCGGCACAAGAAGTTTGGAAAGTAGAACTAAGGGATGAGCGCTCTCAGCGTTACTAGCCACTCACACATCCTTCGAGTGCTGCGCCAACTTCCCAAAGATGTGCATGCTATGGCTGGAGAAGTCGCTAGTTGGGGAATGCATCTCCAATGAGTCCACGAATGTAGACCAAGATTGAGAATCAACCTTGGTCGTCTCACGTAAGCATGGTCATTTTCAACGACCTTCTCGGGCTCCCCTCCTGCGGCACCGACACCTCTAACAATGGGCCTCCTACTACCATTCTGTCTCGCCCGGTAGATTCATCTTTGATGTAGATGCAGCCATCAATTGCAGATTCCATACCACCATCGGCAACAGCTGGCAGAGCAAAGGATATGAAACTTTCTGACCAGGTCGGTGCCTGTTTCTTGTTCTACTCCCCTATGCTCTTAGCTAACCGGCCGATCTAGGGAGAATTCCCGAACTTCATTTCATGAACAAGGAGTGATTCCAGGCCCATTCCCTTCTACTGTCTACGGTTCATCTTGTGAGCCGATGATCAAATAGGCTGATCCGGCAGCGGAAATCAGCTGTCGGTTATCCTACTTGAATCTTTCATCTCCGCCCTCATCACGCTTGCGATTCAAGGTTTCACGTGAAACATGCATTGGGCAGGCCTTTGGATCAGGTGTTCCATGCGGAATGACGGCAAACAGGTGAACTCAATCGAACTCCTCGTATCTCCATCGATCCCAGCTACCGTTTAACCTTTGCCATCCACGCGATAACAGATAATTATCGAGACCGTAAGCCATTCTACTGAACTGAAGGTTTTGGGATACTCCCCCGCATTTCGGCGATGCCCCATCAAACGGGGTACCCATGCTCGGACCAACTACCCCGCATCCAGAATGTCATCTGTTCGATGCAGAGCTTGATGGCCGACGTGCCGTCATTTCAACGAGTTAGCCGTTGTGGTTTCACGTGAAACATTTCTGGAATGCGTAAATGGCGCATGTTTCACGTGAAACATGCGCCATTCTGAAAAATCTCTTACTGCTTCATATTGGGATCGATGACCTGCATGATCCTGTTGAGGTCCTCCACGGAAGCGAACTCGATGCTCACTTTACCCTTTCGTGAACCAAGCTGAATCTTTACATTCGTATCCAGGCGATCTGACAAAGATGTCGCCAAGAAGTCGAGCCGCTCATTTCGTTGAGTCTCTCTGGCCATCTTTGCGGGCTTCTTCGGCTTATCATCGCTGAGCGCCACAGCCTCTTCGGTAGCACGTACTGAAAGACCCTCATTGATGATTCGCTGAGCCAACTGCTCGATAGCTTCATTATTAGACAGTCCCAACAAAGCTCGGGCATGTCCTGCCGATAGAACTCCGGCCGCCACACGACGCTGCACGAGAGGCGGAAGCTTCATGAGGCGAATCGTATTCGAGATTTGAGACCTTGAACGACCAATTCGATCAGAAAGTACCTCTTGAGTACAGTTGAATTCCTCTAGAAGTTGCTGATAAGCAGCTGCCTCTTCGAGTGGGTTCAGCTGAGAGCGGTGCAGGTTCTCGAGGAGAGCATCACGCAGGAGGTCGGTATCCTGCGTATCTCGAATGATCGCAGGGATCGTTTCGAGGCCAGCAGCCTGGGTCGCGCGCCAACGACGTTCACCCATGACAAGTTCATATGGCGCGTCATCAGCCTCGCGTGATGGCCGAACAACAATTGGCTGCAGCAATCCAATTTCTCGAATGGAGTGGATGAGTTCATCCATATGCTCCTGGTCGAAATTGGTACGAGGCTGCTTACGGTTCGGGTGAATCAGCTTGACGTCAAGTTCAGCGAACTGTGCACCGGGTACTTCTACCAAACCCGTTGCGTTTTCAGTCTCTGAGGTAGCTTTGCGGTCCTGAAGCGTTGAACTTTTAGCAGGTTTTACTCGATCTGCAGGTTTGGATTCTGACTTAACCTCTGTTGCAGGCTTCGAGCCAAGCGTCGTATTGAGGCCAGGCATGGTTGCTCGAGGACGCTTCGTTGACTTGCTCGTGGACGCAGCTGGCTTCACTGCTGTGGACTTACGTCCTGGTTCGAAGAACATGTCCACGGGCCGGGCAGCTTTAGGCTTTGAGGTACTTTGCTTAACTTCTGGCGTGGTTGTTTCACGTGAAACATCCGCAGTAACTTCTGCCGTCTCGGTAACCGGTGAACTCGAGATCAAAGCACCCAGCCCCCGGCCTAGCCCACGCTTCTTCTCTGCCATGTTAATTGCACGCCCTTTCTTCCGAACATTCAGCCCGAGACTAGTCTACTGTTTTAAGACATCGAACCGGGGATGCGTAGTGAAAGATGGCATCGGCGTTGCCCACCCTTGGCAAAATTCGAATTCTCGCCAATAAAACAAAGATTTTAACATGCAAAACATCTTTGTTTCTCTGGGATTCAGCAAACTGGATCTATGCCCCGCGTTCGGCCATTTCATAGGCTGCTTCAGTGTACGAAAGAGCTCCGGTCGAGTTCGGATCATAGGTAATCACGGTCTGCTGGTAACTTGGAGCTTCGGAGATGCGTACCGATCGAGGAATGACAGCGTCGAGCACCTGCTCAGGGAAATGCTCACGTACCTCATTGGCAACCTGAGCTGCCAGCTTGGTACGTCCGTCGTACATCGTCAGCAGGATTGTGGAAACCTTGAGTTTTGAGTTCAGGTGCTTCTGAATCATCTCGATATTCTTCAGGAGCTGGCTCAAGCCCTCGAGAGCGTAGTACTCACACTGAATGGGGATCAGGACCTCACGGGCTGCGACAAAAGCATTGACGGTGAGAAGCCCAAGGCTTGGTGGGCAGTCGATGAAAACGTAGTCCAGGCGTGGCAGGCCTTCGCGTTGGCGTGTACGCGCATAATCATCAAGTGCTCGCTGCAGTCGCTGCTCACGAGCCACCAGGGAGACAAGTTCGATCTCGGCGCCAGCCAGATGGATGGTAGCCGGCGCAACCTGGAGCGTTGGCAGATCTGGGCATGTTGCAACAACATCAGACAACGGAAGGTCGTTGATAAGCACGTCATAGATGCTATCGACTTCGGAATGATGCTCAATGCCCAAGGCGGTAGATGCATTTCCCTGCGGATCAATATCAATAACCAAGACATTCAAGCCGCCCTTGGCCAGCGCAGCTGCCAAGTTGACTGTGGTGGTCGTCTTGCCGACGCCACCCTTTTGGTTTGAAATTGTGAAATAGCGGGTCTTCTCGGGAGCTGGCACCGTTCGGGCCTCCAAAGCTTCGCGACGACGATGCTCGCTAGCTATCTGCGTAGCCAGTGGCGAGGACGAGTCACTGAAGTCAAAAGCACTATCCGACGAGCTCTTAGTCTTGGACACAGGTAAAACTCCTCCTCGTGAATTAGCGAAATCCATATTGATGGCTTCACCGACAATGTTTCACGTGAAACATTCAAAACAAGTCATTTAGTTTGCCAATCGCTTTCAATCGGCAGATCTCCGCAAAATGAAGCCACCGGCAAGCCTAGAACTATTTAACAGACTATCGCGTTGGGCTAGCCAACCTTAATGCGAACCACCGTAGTAGGCTCCGCGAGGAAATCTTCACCGACAGTCAAGACTTCAGTTTCCTTGCCCCCGAGCTTGCGAATGGCCTTCGAGGCCTTATCGATCTCTTCAGCGGCCGAACGACCCTTGATGGCGATAAGCTCGCCCTGGCCATGCAGCAGTGGGATTGTAAGTCCAGCCAAGTTGGTCAACGCCGATACAGCCCGTGCGGTGACGTAGCGAGCATTTACGGCATCGACCATCTGCTCGGCGCGTCCGCGCATGACGGTCACGTTATCCAAGCCAAGGTCATCGATGACCTCGGAGAGCCAGATGCAGCGGCGTTCCAGGGGCTCGATAAGAGTGAGCTTCAGATCCGGACGTGCGATGGCCAAGCAGAGGCCTGGCAGGCCCGCTCCCGAGCCTACGTCGGCAACCTCGACATCGCGCTCCATGACAGACTCGATGACCGCGCAGTTGAGCACGTGGCGCGACCACAAGCGTGGAACTTCACGAGGACCGAGCAGCCCGCGTTCGATACCTGAGGTAGCCAGATGCTGGACGTAGCGCTTGGCTAGATCCAGGCGGTCACCGAAGATCTTCTCGGCGGCCAGGGTCTCTTCTGCAGTAAGGCTGAGATCCTCAGTCATGGTCTTGGTCCTTTAGGTCGATCAGCACGCGGCTGCGTATTGTTGCTTAGCTGTCCACTACCGAGATAACGATATGGCGTCGAGTTGATTCGCCTTCGGATTCCGAATGCAGTCCTGCCTCGGCGATCACGTCGTGCACGAGCTTGCGCTCGTAGGCGCTCATTGGTTCCAAATGGACTTTTTCACCGGTCTCGCGGGCACTGGCAATGGCGTCCTCGGCCAGCTTCTTGAGCTGCTCAGCACGATCTGCGCGGTAGCCTGCTATGTCCAAGATCAATCGTGAACGCTCACCGGTGGCTGTAAGGACTGCCAATCGGGTCAGCTCCTGAAGGGCGTCCAGGATCTCCCCGTTCTTGCCCACCAGGCTGCCCAAGGAGGTGTTTTCGTCCTCAGTCACGATGGAGATGTAGGTGCGTCCACCGCGGATTTCGATGTCGATGTCGCCGTCGAGATCAGCGATATCAAGAAGCTCTTCGAGGTAGTCTGCAGCGACTTCGCCCTCGTCCAATACCTCTTGCTCATCATCAATCTGAGCTTCAAGCTCGCGTGCGTCGATATTCTCGGTTGCAGTCATCGCTACTTCTTCTTCCGGCGGTTATTACGCTTTGGTTGTTCACGCTGGCCCTTGGCAGCCTGCTTTGCGGCTTCTTCTGCAGCGGCAGCTGCATCTTCCTTCTTAACGCCTACAGGTGGCAGGCCCCTGGCTGCACGGCGAGCATTCAGCTCACGCTCTGCTTCCGAACCTGGGGTTGGGTTGTTACGGATAACCCAGAACTGCTGGCCCAAAGTCCACAGGTTGGTTGCGGTCCAGTAAATCAGAACACCAACTGGGAAGTTGATGCCACCGATACCGAAGACCAAAGGCAGGATGTACAGCATCATCTTCTGCTGCTGCATGAACGGGCCCTCGAGGGCTTCCTTGCTCATGTTCTTGGTCATCAGCTGGCGCTGGGTGAAGAACTGTGATGCAGTCATCGCTAGGATCATGACCACGGCAACGATGATCACAGCCCAATTCATAGAGCCAGAGTTAATGGTTCCAAGGAAGGTCTCGGACAGCGGAGCACCGAAGATCTGCGCGCTATCGAAGCTACGAATGTTCTCAACGGACAATGCACCAACGGACTGGCCGTTCTCGCTGGCGTGGGATGCGTTGTTCAGTACGCGGAACAGCGCAAAGAAGAAGGGCATCTGGATCAGCAGCGGAAGGCATGAAGACAGAGGGTTGGTCTTATGCTTCTTGAACAGCTCTTGCTGCTCTTGAACCATGGCCTGACGCGACATCTGGTCGGTCTTGCCCTTGTACTTAGCCTGCAGCTTGCGAAGGTCAGGCTGCAGTGCTTGCATGGCGCGCTGCGACTTGATCTGCTTGACGAAGACCGGAATCAGCAGGGTACGGATCAACAGCACAAGGAAGATGATCGACAGGGTCCAGGTAACGCCTGACCCTTCATCCATCCCAATCCGGGTGAACAGTTCGTGGAAAGCCCACAAAACCCACGACACCGCATATGTAAACGGAGTCAATATCGTGTCTAGGAAGTTGTTCATCAGTGGTCGAGCTCCTTGCGGCCGCTATCCGCGGCGTCTTCATCGTCGGGAATCACAGGATGATTCAGAACTATGATCCTCGGCAGTTTGCCTTCTGGCCAAATCCTTGGTCCCTCGGGAACATGATCGACGCCTCCGTGAGACCACGGATTGCACCGAAGGATACGCCAAGTGGTCAGTCCGGCACCTTTAATAACGCCGTGCTGAGTCACTGCTTCGAGCCCATAGGCAGAACAGCTAGGAAAGTATCGGCATACATCGCCATAAAGCGGCGAGATGATTTTTCGGTAGATCTTGAGCAACCCGATAACTATGTTGCGTGGAATATCGATGATGAACCACAAAACACCGGTCCGGGGAGCAGAATCCTTACGCATCAGCGATCCTCGAGCTTCCGTAACGCAGCTGAAAATGATGCGTTTATCTGGGAACGAAGTTCTTCCCACGAAAGTTCCGCGGCACCTGGAAGCGCACGCACGACAATATCGATATCGCCATCCACGCGCCGAAGCTCGTGGGCGATTTCCCGCATTCGTCGTTTAGCGAGGTTCCTTTTAACGGCGATACCTACAGCCTTGGAAACTATGAATCCAAACCGGTCCCCGGCAAACTCATCGGTCTGACGACGGCGTGCATATAGCACGACGTTCCGGCGTCCGCTTCGGACGCCGGAACGTACTGTGGCTGTAAGATCCTGCGCTAGGCGCAGTCGCTGATTCTTTGGCAACATGTTTTTTGGACCAACTCTTTAGTTGAGCTCGTTGAAATCATGAAGCCAACAGCTGATTAGCAAATTTATGCTGAGAGTTCGGAACGGCCCTTGCCGCGACGTGCCGAAAGGATGGCACGACCTGCACGGGTACGCATACGAAGACGGAAACCGTGCTTCTTCGAACGACGACGGTTGTTAGGCTGAAAAGTCCGCTTGCTCACGGTGACACTCCAAGACGATCTAGATGATGCGTTCTTCCCGTTGACTAGCTAGCTCGATAACAACAGGTTGACGCTCGTACTTTTTATAATATGTGCGTTATTTGCGGGCTCTTCGAAAATGAGCAAGTCGCAAATTGAAGCACACAGGACTGAATAACAATAGAAAAATGCGCGCCATAGGTCAAATTGGCGCTGAAGTACTGCCAACGACTCGGAACAGAAGAGTTGACCTGTGAATAATCTACCTCAAACTTGTGGATTACTCACTTCCAGAAGGAAAGAAAGTTCACATGTTTACGAGAAACCGCTAGTCATCTCCCAGCGTAAAACGCACATCTTCAAGGGAAAACCCGTTTTCCACACCTTTGGGGCCAAGTTTTTCCACCGAGCTGTGCATAACTGTGTGGATGGTGGATAGAATCAATGGAGGCGTCGCCCAAAAAGCGGCGTTTTCGAGCCTTGAAAACAGGTTTCGTGTGACCAACATTGCATTTTTGACGAGAGTGGGGCGCCCTTA